>JAYVIY010000309.1:0-3218 GCA_043769795.1 Pseudobdellovibrio sp.
GTAAGGAGCCCTTTTACCAGTTTTGCTAAGTTAGCGTTTTTCATATATCTTCTCCGTTTTTCAATTTGTAATAATATTATTAATTAATGTTAAAAGCTTGTTTTATGTCCACGTTTGTAAAAGTTCCAAGAACTGTATAACCAGCATCCACTCCGGGAGTCAAACCGCACTTGGTTTGAATCACATTTGACCTGCAATCATGGCCTTCTAAACCAGTGTAAATAAACCAGCAAGAGCGATAAGGAGTGGTTTTTACAGTCTTAAAGTTTCTGAAAGAAACCTCACCTTTGTATTTTACACTTAAGGGTTCTGCATCGTTACCACCACCCACGGCTACATCAGGGGTTAGCGTCAAAGTGATCGCACCGAATTCGTCGTCAAAAAAGCCAGTAAACACCAATCGATTTTCAAAGGTAAACCAGTAATTATAATCTGCTTCTAAGCGATTGTTATCGTAGCCACCACTGATTGTTGCATTTCGTCCTAGGCCTGCCTTTAGAGTGCCAACATGCTGAACTCCATTATCTATGTAACTGATAATTACCGAACCACCGTAGCGGCCAGCGTCAGCTTGAGTCAGATTAATATTGATCTTAATATTCGTCGGATTATTTAAAGTATAAACGTTACCGGCTATCGCCGCATAGTCGCGCATTTTAGCGGTCGTCGTAATTAAGTCGGAAGTTGAACCACCGGTAATAACGCTTGTACTGCCACCACCAATTGGCGCACCCGGATCTATAATGACCGGAGGAACCACTGTTCCTAAGCCCGCCGTATTATTTGCGCCTGAGTTGTAGTTTGATTTTGAGCAACCAAGACCCATCACTCCTAGAGCCATCGCAGATATGATAAGTGTTAATTTTTTCATAAAACCTTCCTTTTGCTAAGTAATATGCTAAGCTTGTGCCTGTTTTTTAATACTTGGTAAGTGTATGTTTTTATTTGTCTTTTTTAAAAAGCTGTTCGCTAATGAGACGTTCACTAAATGTTGATGATGGCCTTAAGCAACAAAAAACGCTAACAGTGTTCTCAATTTGAGACTGTATTTCTCGGCAAATTCAAAGGCAAATTAAGCGATAAGCTAAGCCGCTGATCACGCAGAAGCCTGGCTTTTGGGTAGTAATGTTCGAGTATTTCAATATAGCTCTTCCCTAATCTCACCTGAGCAAGTGTTCCCCATTGGCAAAGGCCGGCGCCATGGCCAAAGCCCTGCCCGGTAAATCTCACTCTGTCGTCGGTGATTTCTATAGAATCAATAGAGCTACGTATTCTGAAAAAACCAAACATCTCACGCAGCTTCTGAATAGAAAAGAGCACCCCGCCAAAGGATAAAACCTGAGGCTTGCTATTAAGGTAGCTATATTGAGGCTCCACATCTCTGATGTCGGCTCTCTGTAAAAAATCATTTTTTGCAATTTCAAAATCCCATTGATTGGATTTTTTTGAAGCGCACCAAGGGTCTATAGCTGTACCGCTGTCGATCTCATTCGGGCCCCATACTTCATTGGCTCGAACAGTTTCGCCTCCACAGTCAGAGTGATAATAGGCTTTCAAAATGTTGCCGTTCGAGGCGCGCAAAACCACGCCATCCGTCTGAGCCACTGCAAGCTTTGCCTTTAAAGACGTATTCATCAGATAGACCTGATCATTCTGGTCAGAATCGAGGTGAAATGACTTCGAATTTCTCTCTCTAATTCTGGCCAAAGCATAAGAACGCGCAACCACAGCCTGAGCTTTTAAGGCTTCCAGCGGCCATGACGCCGGCATCTCACTACCGACAACGCCTGCCAGATAGTCATTGAATTGTAAAATTGAAATAACGTCGTAACGCCCGTTAGTTTTGCGAACAATAAAATTATTTGAAGGTAAAAATTTGTTACCGAGCTTTATATTTTCGCCGCTGAGGCTCCAGATGTTAATACCCAGTTGTTTGACCAGAGCCGAGGGCGCATCCGGAAAATCAACGAGCTCTTTAAACATCCTGATCCGAACCAAGGCCGGATTGAAATCGGCAAAAATACTTTCAGTGGCAAGCAGAACTGTAAGAAGAAAAAACAATTTGAGAAGTACCCGCATAAAATCAGTTTCAATGCCGAGCTGACATTGGGCTAGGCAAAAAGTACCGCAGTGCTGTTAATCAATTCTAAGGTCGAGTGTTTTGCTCAGTTAGCAGGACTAAAAAAGGAAATAACTTTTTGCAATTCAGCCCAAGCCGGCTTTTTCAGTTCAGGTTTTTTCAGCAGCACGCGAGGTGAAAAAGTTGAAATTGAATTTGTCATTTCAGTATTTTCTAACGTCTGGTCGACAAAACAGATTAAATAATCTGACTTAAAATTTTGTTTTTCCGATAAAGAAACCACTTTGATTTTTTCAGATTCAATTTTCAGAGCCGCAATCATTTTCGCAAGCAGGTCTTTTTCATCGGAGGTGTAATCTGCAAAATTCTCAACACAGATTAATAACGGATGAGTTTCATGAATAGAGTTTGACGAATTTAAAATGATTGATTTAACTCCAAGAACGTTTTCAACATATTCAAAGTAATCGTTTTTTTCAGACATCGTCGGTTTTTTCCTCGGCCTCATTTAACTGTATCAGAATCCTTTCCGCAAGAACTCTGTTAAAAGTTTTAATATTTGCAATTTCTTCAACATCCGCATCGCGGATTTCATCAATTGATTTAAACTTTTGAAGCAACAGCTTCTTTCTCTTTTCGCCGATTCCGACCACATAATCCAGCTCGCTTTCTAAAGAGGTCTGTTCCCGTAGCTTGCGGTGGTAGGTGATGGCAAACCGATGCGCTTCATCGCGCAGGCCGGTTAGAATCTGGTAGGCCGAGGTATTGGTTTTAAAAGTCACCGGATTAGCCCGGCCCGGTAGATAAAATCTTTCCTCAGTGCTAGTGACTTCTTCTGACTGAAAATCAGCCTGGGTTCGGGCTTTTGCAAGGCCCACAACCGGAATATGTGACTTTCCGACTTCGAGTAATATTTTAACCGCCATCGAAAGCTGCCCTTTACCGCCATCGACGACAATCAGCTGAGGTTCCTCATACTCTTCGTGGGCAAATCTTCGTTTCAAAACTTCATACATCGAGGCAAAATCATCGACGCCCGAAACGGTCTTAATCTTGTATCGTCGGTAGTGATCGCGCGCCGGAATACCCTCTTCAAAAACAACCTGACTGGCCACCGTTTCAGACCCCTGAAAGTGAG
>JAYVIY010000310.1:0-3206 GCA_043769795.1 Pseudobdellovibrio sp.
GATCATGGACCGTAAGACGGCAATTGATATGCAGAGCGGAATTAAACCTGCGACACTGACTGGATCAGTGCATTTTAAAAATGTCAGTTTTGCCTATCCAGCGAGACCAGAGCTCGATGTCTTAAAAGAATTCAATCTGCGGCTTGAGCCGAACAAAGTGGTGGCTCTGGTTGGCCCTTCTGGCAGCGGCAAAACCACCGTGGCGTCTTTACTGATTCGACTTTATGATGTGGGTAGCGGAGAAATCTTTCTCGATAATCACCCGATTAAAGAGATTGAGCCGAATTGGCTGCGGAGTCAAATTGGGTTAGTTTCGCAGGAGCCTATTTTGATATCTTCAACTATAGAAGAAAATATAAAGTACGGTAATAGTCAGGCTAGTCGTGATGACGTCATCCGTGCGGCAAGATTAGCCAATGCACACGATTTTATTATGAGTTTCACCGAACAATATAAAACGCTTGTTGGTGAACGCGGAATTCAATTATCGGGTGGACAGAAGCAACGTATCGCCATAGCGAGAGCCATTCTGAAAAATCCGAGAATATTGATTCTTGACGAAGCCACTAGCGCGCTGGATACAGAAAGTGAAGGTTTGGTGCAGGATGCACTGAACACGCTGATGAAAAACAGAACCACTTTGGTCATAGCGCATCGGCTTTCAACGGTTCAGAATTCAGATCTGATCTGTGTTCTTGAAAAAGGAAAGATTGTTGAAAGTGGACAACACCATGATCTTTTAACCAAAGATAGCGGTTTGTATCGAAAATTAGTTGAAGGTCAATTGCATTAATTAAAAAAATTAAAGAGGAGAATATATGAGAAAAATTTTAGACAACACGAAAATTGCGGGCCAAGCGCTGCATTCAATTGAAAGTTTTCACGAAGGTATTGTTGTAGAGGTTGAAGCGGCCGTTGCTGCGAATCAGTATGTCGTGGTCGGAATGAAGCAGAATCCGGTAGTTAAGTCGGCGATCAAACTTTTAAACGAAAATAATTTGAAATTTAAATATATTGAGCACGGTAGTTATATTTCGAAGTGGAAAGAAAGGCTCGCAATTAAACTATGGAGCGGCTGGCCTACATTTCCGATGGTTTTTATTGATGGTAAATTAATCGGTGGCGGTAAAGAACTCAAAACCTATCTCAACGACAAAAAGAATAATTAATATATTCCGCGAAAACTGCGGATTGATTTAAGCTTTTCTTCATAAGAACCCCAGTCGTCTCGAGCAGCGATTGGGGACCATATCGATTCAATTTCATCAATCAGTAAAGTGACAGGCGCTTCGCGCTCAAAATAGCTGTGTTTAATCAGATTTGTGTCAGCAAGTTCAAATTCTTCTAGCTCCAGAATGAGCTTCGGATCAACTTTACGGTATTTTTCAAGCAGGCTAGACTTATTAAGTACTCGTTTTGAATGAAAATCAAAAAACATTTGCTCAAAGCCCATTTTATGATTTTCCATGAAGCTAAAAAAATGCGACAAAAAGTCAGACGTCTTTTCGCCAGGGCAGGGTTTTAGGTTGAGCCTCTTTAAAAACTGCGATTCTACATAACCATTGAACAAGCCCGGAAAACTTTCAAGAATTGGTTCAATCTCCAGACTGGGGTAGGCCACCTTTAAACTTTCAGCAAATTGATGAAGGGCCCAGGCAAAAGAATTAGGTTGGCGACCAAAGCAGTAAAGCCCCTGTTGATCGAAATAGGCGGCAGTAAAATGCGGGTCGTAAATGGGCATAAATCGATAGGGTCCGTAATCAAAAAGCTCTCCGGAAATGTTGATGTTATCGGTGTTAAGTACGCCGTGGACGAAGCCGGCCATCATCACCTGTGCCACTAGTTTTGCATTTCGATCAACAACGAGCTGCAGAAGTTGAGCCGCCGCAATCTCATTTTCGGATGAAGGCAATTGGCCATAGTAAAAATTCAGACAATAAGAAGTTAATTTTTTGATATTTTCGATTTGCTTTAAATAAGCGAGTCTTTGGAAGCTGCCGATTCGAATATGTCCAAGTGTGTAGCGGGTTAGCACGGCTGAGCGAGTGGGGCTGGGTTCGTCGCCGCGAATTAAATCTTCACCGGTTTCGAAAAAACAAAGGGTTTTAGACGTATTGACCCCAAGAGATTCAAGCTGTTCTGTTGCAAGAGATTCGCGAAGTGCGCCCTTAAGCGTAAGGCGTCCATCACCGCTACGAGAGTATGGGGTTTGGCCACTGCCTTTGGTGCCTAAATCATACCATTGGTTGTTTACTTTCAGTTGCGCAAACAAGAAGCCTCGGCCGTCGCCAAGATCGGGATTATAGTGCTGAAACTGGTGCCCATGGTACCGAAGCGCAAGCGGGGTCTGCAAGTTCTCAAAAAGTGGGTTAAATTTGACGAAATTATTTTTTTCGAAATTTATATTGAGTGAAGAATTCCAGTACCTTAAGGTTTCTTTCGGAAATTTTGCAGGTACTGCCGGATCGTAAAAATCAGGACCTAGTTGAAGAATCGGTATTTCGTTATTTTTCCATTCGTACACCGAAACAGCATAACCCGGGTGATGTAATTAGCACAACGCAATAAGTTTACAAGTTGTAAACTCACAGTGAAAAGGCTTAAAGTTTTCTAAATCGTTAATAACTAGAAACTTTTCTAAGGAGATTTTATGAATCGCCGTACTTTTTTTCAGGCTGGCTTGGCTTCTGTCGGAGCGCTCATGTTTTTTTCGTTTTCTGCAAACTCTGAAGAACGCAAACGCGGTGGTGGAGCAGCTGCACCTGCGGCAGTTTTGGTTGATCCTAATGATTCGGCCGCGAAAGCTGTAAATTATGTTCACAACAATAAAGATGTAAAAGATGCTAAATTACAAACCGACAGAGCGGGCGTTAAGTTCAAAGACCAGAAATGTAAAGCTTGTGCTTTTTACGTAAAAGATAAAGAAACAACAGTTAGCGGTAAAAAAGCGGCACCTTGTCAGATGCCTTTTGCCGCCGGTAAATTTGTAGCTACCGAAGGCTGGTGTTCGTCTTGGGCAAAGAAATAGTTTTCGAAGCCCGATTTTAAAATGATCGCTTAAGTTTTTTCCACGGGGGGAGCGTCACGAAGAGCTCTTCTCAGAATTTTACCCACGTTGGTTTTAGGTAATTCAGTTCTGAATTCAACATGCTTCGGAACTTTGTAATTTGTCAGAGATAATTTTGAAAATTCGATAATTTCTTTTT
>JAYVIY010000311.1:0-3200 GCA_043769795.1 Pseudobdellovibrio sp.
GACATTTTACGCAAACCGGATAGAGAAAAAACCTGAAACCCACCGGAATCCGTTAGAATCGGGCCATGCCAGTTCATGAATTTATGCAAGCCGCCCATTTTTTTAATTAGTTTTTCGCCCGGCCTTAAATGCAAATGATAGGTGTTACCGAGCACCACCTGGGCCCCTAAACTTTTGAGTTCTTCAGGTGTCATTGCCTTTACAGTGGCTTTAGTACCGACGGCCATAAAACAAGGTGTTTCAAAGGCTCCGTGAGCGGTCATAAAGCTCGCTCTTCGTGTTTTGCCAATTTTTTTATGTAACTTGAATTCACCGAGTTTCATTCGGTTTTTCTACTTTATCCACACTGACAAGTCACCATAACTAAACAGTCGAAATTTTCGCTCCATGGCCCATTTATAATTTTGTTTAACGTTTTCTAAGCTTGAAAAACTGGCAACTAAGGCGAGCAAGGTTGACTCGGGTTGATGGAAATTCGTAAGCAGCCGGTCTACAATGTTGAAATCACTGCCTGGCTGCAGAAGTAAATTTGTAAAACCGCTTTTGCGATTCGTTCTGGCTATCGTTTCCAATACCCTCGTGGTGGTGGTGCCCAAAGCCCAAACTTTTTGTTTTGAAAGTTTGGCCTTTAATATGGCTTCCCAATTTTCGTCAGAAATTCGGTACTGTTCCGAATGCATTTGATGCTGGTTCAAATCTTCAGTAACTACCGGAAGAAAAGTACCTAAACCTACGTGCAGCGTCAGCTCAAGAACACGAACTCCGTTCTCTTTAAGCTGTTGAATGTCAGCCTCTGAGAAATGCAGGCTCGCCGTGGGTGCGGCCATACTACCCGGTTCAGAAGCCCAAGCTGTCTGATACCATTTCTCATCTGAACTTAAATTGTGACGCTCTTCGCGGGCTTTTTGTATATACGGAGGCAGCGGCATTTCGGCGAACTTTGAAAAATCCGAATCAGAAATCGGCGGCGAAACTTCAACCAACTGCGGCCGGCCTTTTTCAAGCAACTTCATTTTAAAGCCTTGAGGCAAAGTAAGAACATGCCCTAGCGAAATTTTCTTTGAAGGAAATAAAACTTTCCATTGATTAGAAGTTTCATTTTGTTCGACGATGTCTAAAAACAAGACTTCGACATCGTCTTTAGTAAAAACCCTACGTTTTAATACTTTTGTATTATTTATGACCAAAACATCCCCAGCAGGGATGGACTCTATTAAATCGGCTATAGAAATTTCTTTCGGGTCCTTATTTTCCTCAACCCACATGACACGAGAAGGCCGCTGCGGCGAAGTCGCAATTAAATCTTGCGGGTAATCAAATTTAAGCTCTTCCAGTTTCATGGGGTGTCTGTAACATAAATATAACAAAAACTGAATATTATAATTGTTGTCAACTTTATCTGAATTACCTATATTTTATCCATGACTCAGCAATTGTCGAAACAACAAATTCAGGAATTCTACGAAGTGGGATTTATTGTTATTAAGAAGCTCTTTAACATCGAAGAAATTTCCGAAATAAAGAAATCATTTGATCGTTTACAAAAAACTGCACTTGAATTGAAAAAAACTTGCGAATTCCAGGGATCACAGTTCGTTGTAGAAGGTAGCCGCATTGACCGAATCGTTTGGATGGGCGGCGCCGAACCGGCACTGCTTAAATATGGGGAAGATTCGAGAATTCTCGGCCCCTGCAGCCAGATTCTTGAAACCGAAAAATTCGAACAGCTCATTTGCCAGGGCCACTACAAATTACCAGGCGATGCCGTAAAATTTGACTGGCATCAGGATTGCCAACACCGCGGTGCCGGCAGCCTCGACTGGATCGATGTGGATGGCCGCGGCAGTTACGTTCAAACCCTGATGGCCATTGACGAAAGCACACCAGAAAACGGCCCTGTTTATTTCGTACCTTACAGCACAAAATTCGGTTACCTCGAGTTAGAAAAAAAAGAGGACCCAACAAAACACTTTGATCTTGCTTCAGCTGTGCCTTTAATAATGCAACCGGGAGATGTGGCTTTTTTCAGCCCCTATGCGATTCATGGCAGCTATCCAAATAAGTCAAATGGACCAAGAAGGGTATTTATTAATGGGTTTGCCTATCCAGGGGCTAATCAAAAAGCCTATCCCGGAACAGGCTCCGGTCGAACCGTCCAATTAAAATTAGCATAAAAGACAAAAAAAAGCGGTAGCTCGTCGCTACCGCTGAAGAAGACCTAGAGGGGAACCACCAAAACCCAAAAGGTCGTTCTTAAATCAAAAACTCTATTTTTTAACTTTAATTTGTGCCTTCTCAAGAAATGTCAGCCAGAGGGAGAGGCCAACAAAACTTGAGTAAAGAGCACAAAATACAAACACATAATATAACTCACCCATAAATCTCCTTGGGGAGACGGCCAAAGACAACCATCCTAGTCATCTTGTTGTTCCGTCGATCTGAGCATCCTTGCTCTTATAGGTAAGACGCCGGCGCCCTCCCTTTCGGGTTAAGAAGTTTAAAAAAATGTATAAAATTGTAACTATAATTAAAGCTTATGAAGCTTGTCTGCTCGACTTAAGTGCTGAGAATCCGTGTAACAGTTTTAATTGACCAGCTATATCGATTGTGACAAAAATATGAAGTCTTCATCTGGAAAAATGCGCGGATGGTGGAATTGGTAGACACGTGCGCTTGAGGTGCGTAAGCCGAAAGGTGTGGGGGTTCAAGTCCCCCTTCGCGCACCAACAAAATGTACGCCGTACCTAATCCCCTAATCCCCAGATTAAATTAAAAATTTTTAAAATTTGGCGGCGTTTGTTGTTTTCCATTAAAGAGCACTTTGTGTTTCTCTCTTCGTCCCGAAGTTTGCCGTTGGTACGACGTGCCCATAGATAAGATGAAATAGGATTAACCCATGTGGAAAAAAATATTTATTATAGTTATGTCTTTGGTCGGTACTTTCAGCCTTTTTATGTTTTATTCTCTATACTGGAAATGGGATTTTAATACTGAAGGCGTTGCTTTTGACCCTGTTGAACTCGTGACTTACAAAGAAAGTTCATCCATTTGGGGCCTGATTTCATTTGCCTTCTTTTTACCGCTTATTTTTTTCATCTTGAAAAAATTTTTGAGATAACTGTTTTTCAATTGCCAGCTGGGTTCACTTCAGTACCCAAATCTGAATTTAGCCCTGTGCAAGCGGAAGGCCTTACGCGCCT
>JAYVIY010000312.1:0-8554 GCA_043769795.1 Pseudobdellovibrio sp.
GGATAGGCAAAACTGACATTTTTAAAATGCACTGATCCAGTCAGTGTCGCAGGTTTAATTCCGCTCTGCATATCAATTGCCGTCTTACGGTCCATGATCTCGAAAATTCTTTTTCCAGCACCGACGGCTGACATAAAGTCTCCCCAAAGACTACCCAGAGAGCCCACTGAAAAGGCCACGATCATCAGATAAATTAAAAATTGAGTCAAATCGCCAATAGAAAGTTCAGACGAAACCACCTGGCGTCCGCCAAACCAGATGACTCCCGAAATGGCCGAATAGCCTACCAGCGAGGCCAAGAAAATAAAAATACCGATCTGCTTTACTTTGTCCTGAACAGAGTGAAGCGACACATTCAGACTGTGATTGTAGCGGCCTTGCTCAAAACTTTCCTGAGCAAAAGATCTAACAGTTCGAATTCCGCTGATTGTTTCTTCGGCCACAATAGAGGCTTCAGCAAGATTATCCTGAGCACGACGAGAAAAATTTCTTATTTTTTTCCCGAAAATGGCAGCGCCTATTATGACGGGCGGAATAACCAACAACATCGACATCGCGAGTTTCGGAGAGGTGTAGGTCATTAAAGCAAGGCCTCCGATGGCCGCTGCTAAATTCCGAAGCCCCATAGAAACATTCACACTCACTGCATTTTGTAAAATGGTCGTGTCGCTAGAAATCCGACTGATAAGTTCTCCGGTTTTATTAAAATCGAAAAAAGCAATTTCCTGTCTAAGAATGGCTGAGTAAAGATCGCGCCGCAAACTCTGCACAATCCTTTCACCGGCCATCGTAAACATATAGTAACGAATCGTTGAAGCAATGGCCTGAATAATAAAAACGGCCAAAATCAATAATGAAACCTGGTTTATTTTATCCATATCTTTAGCAAGCAATGAGGCATCAACCATGTCTCGGATTACCCGCGGAAACGCCAGTTGACAGGCGCTGGCAACGGCCAAAAAAAATCCGGCAATCATCAGCGTTCTAAATTCAGGTTTGGCCAGGGCTAATATTTTTTTTGAAAGTTGTCGATTGGTATCCACTAGGCTTCAATTCCTCTTAATTTGTGAACCTTAATTTTGGACCAAACTCTGAATCTTTCGATGTAACCATAAGCTGCGGGCACAACAATCAAAGTTAACACTGTTGAGCTCAGTACGCCGCCGATAATGGCCACGCCCATTGATTGTCGTTGCGTGCCTAGTGCCGTTACTCCGATAGCAATCGGAAGAGTTCCGGCTATCAGAGCCAGAGACGTCATCAAAATCGGACGCAAACGAATTCGACCGGCTCTGATCAGGGCTTCATTGACGTCTACACCCTCACCCACCAGTTTATTAGCGTAGTCTACTAATAGAATAGAGTTTTTGGCGACGACGCCCATCAATAGAATCAATCCGATAATCGAAAAAATGTCGATCGATTTATTAAATACAAAAAGTGCAATGAACGCCCCGGAAATGGCCAGCGGCAAGGCTAAAAGAATAGTAAACGGTGTTATAAAACTTTCGTAGAGTGAAGCCAAAACAAGGTAAATCAACAAGACCCCGAGGCCGATTGCAATTAACATATTTGTCATCAGATCGATAAAATCCTGCGCCTGACCTTCAAATCTGTAACTGATACCCAATGGCGGCTTCATTTCTGTAGCGATGATTTTTTCTATCTGTACCGTCGCATCACCGATTTGACCCTTTGGGCCCAGATTGGCAGTAATCGCCACATAGCGGCCTTTATTCTGCCGGTTTATCTGCGAAAATCCGGTCTTCTTTTCGGCTACGGCGACTCGAGAAAGTGGAACCATATTCATGTTCTGGTTCGGCACGAATGTCGAATTGAAATTTGTCATGAGGTCTTTATCTTTTTCTGAAAACATCACCCGGATGTCGTACTCGATACCATCTTTGCGATAAACTGCAGGTACCGTGCCTTCGGTTCGATTTCTAAGCTCAGCACCGGCAGCTACTGTTGATACGCCCAGCGCTTCAGATTTATCACGATTAAATACCACGTGAAATTCAGGAGTACCCGACCGGAAATTTGTATCCACATCAATAAGACCCGGTACCTCAGCAATTTTTTTCTGAAGTGCCAATGCATACGTAGCCAACTCATCCAAATTATCACCGACAACAAAAAGATTCAGCGGCTTTTGACCGCCACCGCTGATATCAACGTCGGTCACGGCGATAATTGCCTCAGATACAAAGGGTTTGAATTTCTCACGTAATATTTGCTTAACGTCAGTTGTTGATTTGCCTTTTCGCTCTTTCTTCGGAACTAAGTGCACGAAGAAGTCAGCTTTATTTGATTCATAAGTTGAAGAACCCACGGTAACAGCAACCAAATCCACTTCGGCTTGGTCTTTAACTATTTGCTCAAGTTTTTTTGAAAATTTATTTGTGGCGTCGAGTGACGTGCCCACCGGCAATTCTATAGTTACAGAAAATTCACCGAAATCATTTGCCGGAATAAATGTTTTAGAAATAAATTTTCCGAGTATCAGCGATCCGACAAAAAGAGCCAGCGCTGATATTAAAACCGTCTTACGCTTAACTGTTGCCCAGCGAAGAATTCGTTCATAAAAATCTTCGAGTTTGGTTTGAAAACGATCAAAAGCCATCAGCATTTTCGAAATGAATCCGGTACCTTTTTTATGATCGTCTGGCGAAACCAGATAAGCCGAAAGCATCGGTGCTACGGTGAATGCATCAAATAGTGAAATCAACATCGTGAAAACCACCGTTAATCCGAACTGCTTAAAGAACTGCCCCACGATTCCCGGAACAAAAGCGATTGGTCCGAATACGGCAATTACAACCAGCGTTGTAGCGATGACGGCCATCGCTACTTCTTTGGTTCCTTCAAGAGCCGCATCGATGGGTTTTTTACCCATTTCCAAATGTCTGAAAATATTTTCCCGAACCACAATCGCATCGTCAATCAACAGCCCCACGGCAAGCGAGAGCGCAATCAGAGTCATAATGTTAATTGAAAAACCCATGGCGTACATGATGATAAATCCGCCGAGAAGTGAGTTCGGAAGTGCTAAACCGGTAATGAAAGTTGATTTTACCGAGCCCAAAAAGAAAAAAACCACAAATACGCAAAGCAATATACCAAGAAAAATACTTTCGCGAACGTCCTGAACATTGAGTGCAACCGGAACCGACCCATCCCGAACCAAAATGGCCTTAGCGTCGATCTTCTTCTCAGTCAGCAGCAGATTTACTTTTTCAATTTGCAGTCTGATACGCTCTGCCACGGCCACCGTATTAGAACCGGACTGCTTATAGACCTGCATAAAAAGTGCATTATCCCCGTTCATTGAAGAAAATCGCTTTGGTTTCTCAAGGCTTTCATTGATCGCTGCAATTTCACTTAATCTAACTGGACGGTCTGATCCCAAAAAGTTAACAGATACATCCTTAATTTGCTCTAAGTCACTGAATTCGCCCGCCGTGCGAAGTACCGTTTCGCTTGATTTGCTTTCGAACTTTCCAATCGGAATATCTTTAGAAGTATCCTGAATTTTCTGTGAAACCTGATTCATCGACAAGCGATGTTCCTGCAGTTTCTTCTTATCGACGATAATCTGAATTTCTTTTTTCTGTCCGCCGACAATTCTAACAAGCCCCACGTCCTGAACCCGCTCCAGAAGAGGTTTAACTTTTTCGTTGGCCACATCGTAAAGGTCATCGGGTTTCAATTTTGAATTGATCGCAATCGACATTATCGGCTGATCGGCCGGATCAAATCGTCTGACCACGGGCTCTTTTGCGTCTTTTGGTAACTTGTTTCTCACGTTGTTGATTCGGTTACGAACCTGTTGTTCTGATTCTTTGATATCGGTGCCCAATTTAAACTTAATAACGATAATTGCAACCGAGTCATAGTTGTTCGAAGAGACAGTTTCTACGCCGGGTAAACTTGAAACTTCATCTTCGATCACTTTTGAAATTTGTCTTTCAACGTCAATAGGGGAAGCACCGGGAAACTGAATTTCTGCGAATACAACCGGAAATGTTACATCCGGAAATTGATCGACTGGCATTTTTTTATAAGAAATAATTCCGACGATGATCATCAAAAGCACGAGGCATGTAATGAAAATGGGTCTTTTAATTGAGAGTTCAGCTAAATTCATAATTACTCCGCTATAGACATAAAGAGTTGAGTTGATGCTTCTAATTTTCGTAAACCTGACTTCGCCGAAAGATAATTAACTTCGGCTTGCGCCGCATCGGTTTCGGCATTGACCACGTTCGAAGTGATCGTGCGGCCTTTTGTAAACTTCGACTGTTCAGCCAAAGCACGGTCACGCTGTAACTGCGCAATTTTTTCGAGGGTCAGAACATTTCTTTTGGTTAAATCGTATTGTCGTAATAAGTCAGACCATGCATTTTCGCCGCTTACTTTTGCCTGTTCTGCCTTCAGTCGTGAAGCCAGAGCTTCTTTTTTAGCCGAAGAAAGCTGAGCGCTCTTTGCATCCGAACCGAATAACCAAGTCAAACTTAAACCAAGATAGGTTACGGGCCTATCAGTATTACTAATGTTGCTTTGCATGGTTGGGTAATCGACATTGTAAGAACTGGTGTTGTATTTACCTAGAAAACTCAGATCAGGCCTTAAACTATCTACAACTTCTTCCGAAACTTTTTGCTTTATCTGCGCTTCAACAGAAGTAAGGTAAGTATCAATTTTGACGATATTTCTATTTTTTGCGAGATCGGTTACAAAGGGTCGGCTCACATTCATATCGGCTTTTAGCTCAGGCACGCTTTCAGAAATTAAAAAATCGATATTTTCTCGAATTTTGGCTTCTCTGGTCTTGATCGCTTCTTTAGCCGTTGCCAATTCAAGTTCGCGAAGATTTGCCAAAGCTCTTACCTGCAGCAGATCGGTCTGGTCACTGATGCCGTTGCTGACGCGATTCGCAGTCCAAGAATCAAGTTTTTTTGCCCGTTCAAAGTTGGCTTGCTTTAATTTCAGGTCTTCTTGCGCTACTAAATAGTCCCAGAAGTCGGTTTCCGCTTGAATTAAAGTCAGACGTTTTTGCAGTTCATAACCGAGAACTTCAAGTTCGCTGACCAGAGCTTCGCGCTCGCGACGGGCGCGGATCGCGACGCCGAAAAAATCTTTCCACAAAGATTGCTGAACCAAAAGCCCCAAACCACCGGTTGAATAGCCGGTATTTCCGGGAGTAACCGGAGTCTCATAATCAAGACGTGTGGTTAAAGCCGTTAGACTTAATAAGGTACCCGTCGAAAATTTCTTAGATATTCCAAGATTTGAAACTGCAGTTGTTCGTTTGTCTGCAACCGCACTTGGTAAAGATTTGTCAGAAGTTAGGGAGTATCCGGCCGTTAAGGTCGGAGACAATGCAAGGTCTCCGGCCGTTCGTTTCTCTTGAGAAGCCTCAACCGAAGTCTGATACGAGTTGATAAGTCGGTTTTTTTTATGCACCAGATCCAGATATTCTTCCAGAGTTAATGCGCCCGCGTTGATTGAGAATATGCATAGCAAAACCAGTATTTTCATTTTAGAACTCCCCTTATATATATACTTAATATTTGTTTTTTCAATTCATCCGGATCCTGAACCAATTTTTTACAGTCCTGACTCACCTTTATTTCGCATTCCATTAATTCATAAAAGCCCCAGATGCCTTCGGTGATTATGATAAACAGTAATGCCGGATTAACGTCGTCTCTAACGAAAGACTTCTTCTGACCATTTTCGATTAACCTATAAAAATTTTGGATGAGCGGGTAAAAAACTTCTTCGAAGACTTCACGGGCAAATGGCAATCCTGCCAATTTTTCGCGGGCGAAGATTTTCGACATTTCAGAGTTCTTCTCACGGGTGCTAATGACGTTTTCAATGATTCGCCCCATATACTCGATAAAAATTTCGGGAGTCAGTTCTTTTTTTCCCATATCGTCGAACAGGACTTGGGCGTTGGTTTTTACTTCAAGAGCAAAAGAACGCATAACTTCTTTGTAAAGCCCTTCTTTTCCACCGAAGTAATAAGAGATCAGTGAAATATTCGAGTCAGATTGCTTTGCAATTTCTCGAGTACTGCATTTATCTAAGCCTAATTTAGCAAACAAACTCGCTGCCGCTTTGATAATACATAGTTTAGAATCTGGTTTAGAATCAGAGGGGTTTGACATTCAACTAAATTAAATCAAAGTTAAAGAACTGTCTATTTATTTTTAATCAAACGTTTGATTTTATATAACTTATTGAAAATACTAAGTATTTTTAGATTGTAAATTCTAAAATTGATAATCGAAAGATTCCATTCGATCGGCTTCGATTTTTTTAAACGACTCTTATTTGACAAGTTTTCACTGTTTTTGCACAAACTGCTCTAACTTCACACTCTAAATTCTATTTTGTTGCAAAAGGATCTTCTCTGCCATTAGTCTCAGGTCTGATTTTTCTTGGGGGGCCAATGAAACTCTTTTTACGAATATTATTATTCACTTTATGCATATATAACGGGCCTGTTTTCGCTCTTGAAAGCCCAGTTTTACAAACCACTGCAGATGACTTTGAAGTGCTCGAAAATGCTTATGTTCAGATTGAAATTCCAGCTGAAGTTCCCACCCGAATTTCTATCTTGCAATCTTTCGAAAAAATCGCGGCCTTGGTTCAGGAAAAATATTATTCTTTACTCAACTGGAATTCGTATGAGCGAACGCGAGCGCTGAAGGTGCCGAAGTATAAACGCGAAGAACAGTTCGGACATTGGATAAATGCTCCGGACGATGGAACCTGCTATAATACCCGCGCCGTGGTCCTCATCCGTGATTCAAATAAAGAAGTCACATTTGCCGACAATAATAAATGCAGCGTTGTCACTGGCAACTGGCAGGACGATTACACCGGCGAAACGTTCACAAAGCGCGAAGAAATTCAGATTGATCACGTTGTACCACTTAAAAATGCCTATATCTCCGGTGCCTATCGTTGGAGTTTTAAAGGCCGCTGCCTTTATGCCAATTACCTTGGTTACGATTTTCATCTGAAATCGGTCAACGGATCTCAAAATATGAAAAAGGGCGACCGATCTCCTGACAAGTACATGCCGCCGAATACAGAATACGCCTGCAGCTATTTAAAAAGCTGGCTTTCTATTAAGTTTTTATGGGGCATGAGAATGACCGATGCGGAAGCCAGCTACATCTCTACGGCACTTCGCGAAAACAAATGTAATTTGGCTACTTTTAAAATGTCTGCAAGAGAAATTCTTCGTCAAAATGAATTTGCCAATGAAAATTCAGAACTTTGTGCAGCGATTGACAAATCAGAGCCTTAAAAATTATGTCTGAAGTCAAACCCGGCCAGTCGATTGAATTACTGAAAGAGCTGCACATCCTTACTCAAGACGGCAAAATGAATCAGGACAGCCGCCGAAAGCTGAAGCAAGTTTACCATCTCTATAATTTTATCGAACCCTTATTGACCGAACTAAGCCAAACCCAAGAAAACATTTCACTGGTCGACCACGGAGCAGGAAAATCCTATTTGGGTTTTATTCTTTACGATCTGTTCTTTAAGAATGAAAATAAAGGTCACGTCTTTGGCATTGAAAACCGTGCCGAATTGGTTGAGAAATCAATCCAACTGCAGAAGAAACTGAAATTTCCGAATATGTCATTTATTAATCAGAGCGTTCTGCAGTCACAGACATCAACTGAAATTCCGGAAAAAATTGATCTAGTCACCGCACTGCACGCCTGCGATACCGCAACCGACGATGCCATTCAATTTTCTCTTAAGAAACAAGCAAAATTTATTGTACTGGTTCCTTGCTGTCAGGCCGAAATAGCCACCTACCTCAGACAAAATAAAAAATATTCTTTGGCTAATCCGCTGGTCGAACTTTATCGTCACGGAATTCACACGCGCGAATTCGGCAGCCATCTCACCAATGTGCTGAGGTGCCTGCAACTACAGGCCAACGGATATGAAGTCTCAGTCACTGAATTAGTGGGTTTCGAACACTCGATGAAGAACGAACTCATCATCGCAAGAAAGACCGATCATCAAAATGTAAAAAGCGCCAATCAGAGAATTGACGCTTTACTTGCTGAATTTAAAATACAAGAACTTAAAGTTCGATTCGGAAGCGAAATTTAATTCAGATGCTTCTTGAAAAATTCAATCATGTTACCGATTTCCAGAACTTGATTTTCTTTTTTAGCTGAGCCATGCCCTTCATCCGCAAAAACGATGAGTTCGCTCGGAATTTTCTTTTTAATCAACGTATCGTGAATCTGCAATGCCTCGCCAACTGGTACGCGAGGATCATTTGCACCCTGGATAATCATCAACGGTGCCTTAACCCGGTCAACATAAGTTATAGCAGAAAGCTTCATTAGTGCTGCCGCATCTTTCACTGGATCGCCGTACTCAGAAATACGCAGAATTCGTCGATAGGGCGCCGTATTGTTCAGGAACGAAACCAGATTACTCATGCCCACTAAGGCCACACCGGCCTCATAGGCCCCCGCAAAGCGAGTCATAGCCATCAGAGTTGAAT
>JAYVIY010000313.1:0-3192 GCA_043769795.1 Pseudobdellovibrio sp.
TCAAAATCACTCGAGCGGTAAATTGCAACATTAGGCCCGAAAATTTCTGTCTTCTGATAAAGTGAGTTCGGATCAAAACTCTTAACAAGATGTATGCTCGGAGTAACATAGTGACCTTTGAATTCAAGTTCAAGCGCCTTACCCCGCATTAAACTCTCGCAATTTTCACGATTGGCCATCTCTTGAAAACGAATATATTTTTCAACAGCCGCACCATTGATGAGCGAACCCATAAATGCATTTTTAGACCAGTGTCCGATAGTCAGTTTTTTTGCCGCCTTATAAAATCTTTCCGTAAACTGATCGGCAATTTTGTCATGTAAAATAATCCGTGAAGTGCCTGAGCATCGTTGGCCTGTAGACATATAAGAACCGACCAGCGTTTCATAAATTGCTTTATCTATATCCGCGTCGTCCCACACAATAGTGGCATTTTTACCACCCATTTCTAGAGCCAAAATTTTCCAATAGTGGTTCAAAGTTTCTTGTTTTATTTTGAGTCCGACTTCATAGGATCCGGTAAACAAAACACCATCCACCAATTCATGTGCGACAAGCCTTCGACCAGTTTCAGCTTCGCCATGTACAAGGTTAAAGACTCCAGCCGGGAACTCTGCTTTTTCAATAAGCTGCGCATAAAGCTGAGCAACAGCGGGGGTTTGATCCGAAGGTTTAAACACCACTGTATTTCCCGCAATTAATGCCGGAATAATGTGGCCATTCGGCAAATGAGCCGGAAAATTGAAAGGACCTATAACGGCCATAACTCCCCGGGATCGATAGCGAATAACACCATTAACCTTGGGTAGGGCATTTTCAATGTGTTCTTCTTCAATTAATTTAAGTGAACTATTCAAAGTGACATCGATCTTTGCAGCCAAAGCTTTGGCCTCAGTCATGGCATCCCATAAAGGCTTGCCTGTGTCTCGTGCAATCATTTCTGCCATTTCACTTTCGTGCATAACAAAAATATCTTTTAGTTTCATGAGATAATTTTTTCGCTCACTGAGGGAGGTGCGCGACCAGGTGAAGTACGCATCTTTTGCAGCTTTACAGGCTTTGTCGATGTGGTCGAGCTGAAAAGTGACAGTCGTGACAGTATCGCTTAAATCGGAAGGGCTGACATCTTTGTACTGGCCATCAGCTTTCTCTGACTTCACAAATTTTCCGGAAATAAAATCTCCGGCAAAAGTTAGGGCTTTCAATTTCATTGATTCTTCCTTCCATAGTTGAACGGAGTTACGAATACTTCTTGGTCTAACGAAGCCCCGAGAATTTCACGGGATTTTGCCGGTATCGAAACACTTCCGTCGCGAATTTCATAGCTCGACATCACACATCTGAAGTCATCAGTTCCAAATCCGACTAAGCCCTGAGTTTTATAGTTAGGATCTGAGAATTCATTAAGTAGCATTTTTTTTCCCATTTTAATGGGTAACACATCTTTTGTTTTTGCACCGTAATGAGGTCCACCGTCAAAAGGATCGACCTCTTCAAGATACTCAAATCCTATGCCTTCAAGTAAATGTTCGGCAGGTTTGGTCGCTTCGCCAACTCGTCCGAGAACAAGTCTCGCTTTGGCATCGAGTAATGTTAAATAGATATCTTCTTCCGGAAACAATGATTCAATAAATTCTTTATTAGTCTGAGATAACATATCAGCTTCAGGGTAAGGAAGGCCGGTAAATCTTCGACCAAGGGCCTCCCAGAATTCGCTTCGACCCTCTTCGGTAAGTGGTGGAGTTAGCTCACATAAAATTCGTTCTTCAAAGCGTTCGGGATTCAAGCCCATATAAACAAATCGGCCCAACGAAATTTGTCTTCCCAGTTTTTCAGGTCGACGACGGTACATTTTATCTACGAGTAAGCCCCCGATCTCTGTCGGTCCGTCGGCATCAGTTTGAAATCTCAGAACCTGATGAATAAACCCCAGCCCCAAATCCTGCGAAAAATGATCTCGCTTTAAGATTTTAAAATAACAATGCGGAACCTCTTCGCTTCCGTGTTTTGCAATAATCAATGAACTTCCGACGACCATTTTTTCTTCAGTGTCTTCAAGTACAAACACGTATTCCGATTTGTTTTTCGGAAGATTTCCTGCAAACGAAGCTTCACTTCGCGCAATTTTTTCTGAGAGAATTTTTTTGTCGCCGGGCAAGTTAAGCAAATTAAATTGTTTTGCCAGATCGGTTAACTGCGATAAATCTTCGCGCTGTACAGCTCTGATAATAAAACTCATAGACAAAACCTTTCGATCATTTCTTCATAGAAATGGGTCGCCTTTTCAAGATCTTCAATTTTAACATGCTCTTCCGGCGTATGTACATTTCCTTCGCGTATTCCGGCACCGAAGCAAATGCACTCGATGCCAAGTCGACTAAAAAGACTGGCTTCGTTTGTTGATGCTAGTGTTTTACACTTCGAGTCAAGCCCCATCTTCTCCAAAATGCCCTGTGCAGTTTTAACTAATACCGAATTTTCGTTTGTTCGAAATGGCCTTTTATAGTCGGTAATCATGAAGTGAGCGCCACTCTCTAAACAGACTTTCTGAATCTTAATCATCCAGGCTTCGTACTGTTCTTGGGTAACGTTTGGCAAAATCCGGCAAGAACCACCAATTAACAGGTCTTCATCAAATGTACGGATGATTCCCACACTGAGAGTTGAAAAGTTCGGTTCAAATTCTTTGTCCTGAAGCTGACGCATATCATATTCGACTTCTTTTAAAACTTTATATATTTTATTCAGCTTAATTAGACAGAGATCATTGACGTGAGAAACGACTTCAAGTTCGACCATCGCTTGACTCGGAATCATATTCAATCGGTTGCCACCATCCGCTTCGATTAAAACCAGATTTTCCGGCATTTTCTGAAGAAACTCGAGCATTGTCTGAATTGCATTTTCACCGAGATGCGGCGTTGAAGAATGGGCCGACTTTCCGGAAAACACTTTCGTTTGAGTGGTTGCCGATTCAACGTGATTTCTGGAAATCTTGTAATTTCTTTCCTCTTCACCTATCGGAATTCTGATTTCTACAATAGCAAAACCTTTTGCTGCCTGAATAATATTTAAATTACTGGCTTCACCGATTAATGCATACTTAGCATTAATCTTATTTTTTCGGATCAGCCGCAAAGCTCCCTGCATACCGGTTTCTTCGCCGAAAGTTCCGACCAGTACTGGCTTTAA
>JAYVIY010000314.1:0-8518 GCA_043769795.1 Pseudobdellovibrio sp.
TATTTCAGAGTCACATAGCTCAAGCTCATGGCGGTCACTCGCATACCTCCGCACCGGCCACTTCATCCGTTTCTAAATTTGCGATAACTGATGGCGAAAGTCCTTTATCACTTAATTTCAAAATTCGCACGGGACAGGAATTTGGTCAATATATGGGGGCACTGCCAAGTTTAAATTCTTTTTTCGGCAACGAAGAAATCGGTCTTAATTTAAATTACGAGTTTCAGTTCAGACAATTCAGTTCAGATAAGCAGTCTGAATATGAAGATCGAGATTTCAATAATCACTTTGTAGCTCGTATTAAAAAATCGGTGTCCGAAACACTGGACTTCTCAATCACTGGCGAATATGAAACAAGTCAGGCCGCCCGATTAGCCAGGATGATAAACGATTACAATTATACCGTTGTAACGTCTAATCTCATGTACAAATTTTCAAACGAGTGGTCATTAACGGCAGACTATCTATACGGTATTAGACAATTTCCGAACGGCACGTATTCAATTCCTTCAGGTAGCCCATCAGGGGCTGGCGAGCCTATAGTTCCTGTAAAGCAAATTTCTGCGAACGATTCAATTACGATTGAGGGAACCACTGATAATTTAAACGAAATGGTATTGTCTACCGCTGGTGAGTTGGGTAACCAAACCATTAACCTCGAAACTAAAGCTATATTAAATAATTCTGACTTGGCATCAAGGAAGTACAACGCTCAGGCTTTCAAAATTGGATTAGAAAAAATGTTATGGAGTCGAATTTTTGCACAGGTGTCCTATGCTCTTGAGAATCGAGTTTTTTCGGATCGATCCGACCGAATAGATATTGCTGAATTGGGGCTTCAAAAGGAATTGAGCGCCAGAATGTCGATTTCAGGCATCGCCCGTAGTAATCAAATTGTAAGTGTTGAAAATACTTCTAATTGGGAGGGGTATGCACAGTTGCAGTACGCTTTCTAAATTTGGAATTATTTTTCTTTTTTTAGTGCTGGTTGCTTGTAATCCTCTAAAAGAGAAGGCTACCCCACCACCAGTTGTGGAAATGGATATTGTTGATCCTGACCTTGTATCGCAATTTTCTGATGGATCAGATCACAATGTTATTGGAAATTTGTCTCTCGAAGTTCAGCAAGACTTGGCTTCGGGTAAAACCAACGTCTATGCAGTGGCAAGTTTTCACGAACCGGTTGCAAAAAATGTATTGTTCGACAAGGTTGGAACGGGTGCCTTAAGTAAAAATATCTATAAACCCAAGCCGCCAATTGACCAGCCTTGCGGTATTCCAGGATTTCCCGACTGCACCACGCCCAACCCACCGCCAATTACGAATCCTGATCAGCCATGTGGCATACCAGGATTTCCAGATTGCCCAACAAAACGGGTGACTTTAATTAACCAAGAAATTCCCCAGGAGGAAAAATGAAATCAATACTAACAGTCGCTGCAATTTTAGTTTCGGCACAATTTGCATCTGCTCATGGTTTGCATCCGGTACTAGTCAATTACGCTAAAACTATTGAATTGAGTTACGAGTATGCGAATCATACAGTCGGATATCCTGAAACAGAATTTACTAATTTAGTTGGAGTTTCGTCTTTACAGGATGCTAATCGTAAGATCAGAGTTATCAAGTATAAATTTGCAGCGTGTGCTAAAGACCTCGAAGTATATGCGAAGCTAGATGGCTCTGCGATATTGTCTCATAAGGTTGTTGGATGCGCTCCGTAGTTTTTATTTTACTTCTTTTTACGTCAGTTGTTCGTGCCCACGATGGGCATGATCACGGCATTGAGCCGGGCGCTATTGAGAACGGAAAGCTAACAGGTCAGGATAACGTAGTTTATCTTGATGCTGGGCCTCATGTTGAGTGGGCCGGACAGAAACTTAAGCGTAAAATTTCTGAATCAAATCAGGTCATCTATCAGTCAAGTGATGAGTTGAAAGAATCTACAAGTTTATCGGCTAGTCCAGATAAGTTCTTGGAGTTAAAAGTACCAGGTGCGCAAATTTTGAAGGCGTTTTCATTTGATCATGCGGGTGAAAAGCACGATCCAATTGATGTAACTTCTCCTGATTTTTCAAATGATGTTCTTATTTCAAAAGGTAGACCCATTTCTCTTCGGTGGAAATCCGACGCTACATCCACTCTGGTTAAGATTATAGTTGAAGTTTACTCAACTTCCGGAAAATTAGCTGGCAGAGTTACAGTTTCTACAAAAGATGATGGCGAGTATGACATGCCAGCGAACTTAATAAGCCAATTGCCAGCGGGAGACGGAAAAATTGCCATCAAAAGAATTTGGTTTGGTGAATTTCAACCGGATAAAGACAAAGCTGAAATGGTTGGTCTGAAATCTATAACGAGTATTGTTGGCAAAGCTAAAATATTGGACATCTAGTTCATATTTTTCAGGGTAGTTAAACCCCTTTTACGATTGAAAAATATCTTTAATTTCTCCTGAGGCGGTCACCCTAGATTTGAATCTGGCTATTGTCTTGCATAACAAAAGCAAAAACTAAGGAGTTGTTATGCAAACGCAAAATCAAAAGAGTACCGAAATAAAATCAATGGGAATGTCTGGCGATATGGAGACCTGTATCCAGAACTGCTTGGACTGCTATCAAGTATGTTCTCAGCTACTGAGTCATTGCCTTGAAAAGGGCGGGAAACACGCTGACCCGCAACATATAAAGCTATTGGTAGAGTGCGCTAAAATCTGTAACTTTTCGGCAGATTTTATGCTTCACAAGTCAGATTATCATTCTTCAGTTTGTGAAGTATGCGCAGAAATTTGTATCGCATGTGCCGAGAGCTGCGAGTCCATCGCCGATGATGAAATGATGAAAAAGGGTGTAGATGCTTGCAGAAAATGCGCAAGTAGCTGCAAAGAAATGGCTCAATCTAAACACTAATAAAGTCGAGGAAAATATGAAATTAGAAAAAATATACCTAGCCCTTATCCTTCTTATCAGCTCAGTTGCTTTCGCCGGGATGGATGCTCAGTTTCTAGATGAAATGACAATGCACCATAAGCAGGCGGTGGAAATGGCGAAGATGGCTGGCAAAAAGTTGTCCTCTTCATCGGTGAGGAAAATCAATAAAAAGATTATGGAAGATCAAACAAAAGATATTGCAAAAATGAACAAATGGAAAAAGGAAGTTGGCTCGGAGCCGGCAGCAGCTACTAGTGAAAAGCACGCAGGAATGGATATGCCAATGGACATGAATATGTCGGAGATGAATAATTTGAAAGGAAAAGATTTCGACGCCAAGTATTTGGAAATGATGTCAGCTCATCACAGTCAGGCCATTAGCATGGTTCAAAAGTATCTTTCTGATCTGAGCAATCCTAATGTCAAAAGCTTTGCAGAGAAGACGGCCAAAATACAGGAATCAGAAATAGAAAAAATGTCAAAAATGAAAAAAGAAATCTCTGGTCAGTAGGTAGCTTTGACTCTGTTGAAGCACTAGTGGTTTTGTTGGTGAATACCATACTGGCGGTTTACAAACCCAAAGGGCTGCGAAGTATGGGCATCGAGTGTAGTCAGAATCTTAACGAAGTTTTTCTATGACCTTTACATATCGGTCTAATTTTTGTAGATCAATGGCATACTCCCTGCAAGTATTCGGGTAGAAGGCATTAGATCATTAATTTCGGAAATTCACGAACAGATACAACCCAGAGTGTCCCTTTAACCTTAAAATTATGATTGCCGTCATATTTTTTTCAAGCCTGGTGATTTAAATTTTTACGGGGAGCAGTTATGCATATGTTTAAAGTCAGTCTTATCAGCTTAGTTCTATTTTTTATGGCAGGCACTGTCATTGGCCATGAAAAAAAATGGCCGGAAAAAAGATTGAGGCAAGTTTGGCCAGAGGCGCAAAGTTTTACGTCGAAGCAGGTAAGTTTGACTTCAGGCCAAATTGCAGAATTGA
Organism: Pseudobdellovibrio sp.; assembly: GCA_043769795.1. Classification (GTDB taxonomy): domain Bacteria; phylum Bdellovibrionota; class Bdellovibrionia; order Bdellovibrionales; family Bdellovibrionaceae; genus Pseudobdellovibrio. Next base: position 3,934 of record JAYVIY010000314.1, read on the forward strand.
AAGGGAACGATGTTCAAATTGGGGCTCAAGATAGAAGTCCAACATTCTATTTTGCTGAAGTAACTCAAGAGAAGAAGCCAAAAAAGATTGGAATAATTCTATTTGTAGACGCGACCGGGAATAATGGAGTGATGGAGATATCTATTGCTATGGGACTCGATGGCGGCGTTAAGAAGATTGACATTTGGGATCATTCCGAAAATGCATCAATAGCCAAGGAAAATTTCTTAAAGCAATTCGTCGGCATGAACTCTAAGAGTTCGTTTGCGGTCAACAAAGACTATCAGCCTGTGGTAGGTGCAGAAAAGGCTTCTGAATCGGCAGCGCGAGCAGTTAGAAAAGCGTTAAAAATTGCAAACACAGTATTCGAAAAGAAATGAGTTGAATATGCTGGCTAGAAAAACAATATCTTTTTTCTTTTTTGGTATTTTCTTCTTTTCAGGAATTTCGTTTGCACTGCCTTCGTATCGACGATTGTGGGAAAAAAAGTACGGCTATTCCACTTCGTGTACATTGTGCCATAGCAAAGGTGGCGGCTCGCAGGTGAATCCTTACGGCAGTGATTTTCAGCGCTTTGGTATGACTGCTGCAGCTTTCGGAGCAATCGAGAAAAGAGACTCCGATAAGGATGGCGCTTCAAATATTGATGAAATCACAGCCAAGGCTAACCCAGGTGATTTTCTTTCTACAGTACAAAGGCCTACGGAATGGCTAGGTAAAATCGAAGAGTCGATGCTGCCAACTGCTGAGCTTAAAAAAATATTTCCCGCAGTATCTAAATTCTCTACTTTAGAAGGTACACTTTTAGAAGATCAAATCGCGCAAATTGAAAAAGATTTAAGTAAAAAACTGACGGCAGAAGATGCTGTTCCTACGTTCTACTTTGCTGTAGTTGATCAGGCGGGTAAGGCTGTTCGGGTTGGCGTTGCTCTCTTTTCTACGCCCAATGTAAATCCCGAAAAACTTATTGTGGGAATTGGTGTTGATTTAGCAGGAAAAATCCAGAACGTAATACTAATCAAGAACAAACTGAAAAAAGGCATTAATGACAGAAAGTTTTTGGATCAGTTTAAAGATAAAAGTGCTGACTCAAGCTTGCAATTAAATACAGATATTCAGCCATCGTCGAAATCTTTAGCGGCTGACTCAGATCAGGTCATTGAGGCAGTCAAGAAGTCATTACTGATCATGCGAGTTGTATTTAATAAAAATCAAAAAACGTTATCAAAGGGGTCAGGTAATGATTACGCGTATTTTAAAAAAGCTTGTTCTAGTTTCAAGTCTTGTATTGATCAGTTCCTTGGCAATCGCCCATGAGCATACGGAGAGCGCTCCGGGCACTGCGCACACGGAACTGGATCCCGATAAGTCAGTAAATTCTCCTATGGCCGCTGATCACCATGCTTTGGTTCATCCCTTTTTAGCACATATGGGTATGCCGGACGGACCTGGCGAAGTCAGCGTTCGGATGATGTCAATTGAAGAGAGAAACGCTGGCATTGCAAGCGGTACCTATGGTTTTCATATCGAAGCTGGGATTGTAGATCGTTTGGGACTTCATTTGAGAAATGATGCTATCCGTACGCACACTGCAACGGAGATGATGTTACAATATGCGGTTTTTAGATCAGACGATGGCCAGAGTGGTATTTCAGTAATCGGCGAAGTTGAATTCCCGACAGGGTCCACAGGTGATAATCGAACCCAAGGGCTATATGGAATTTCTTTTGCCTATTTGCGGATTCCAATTTTTGCTGTTAACTCAGTAATTCATTATAATCCAGTCGAAAAAATGGTCGAATGGGAAATTTCTTTTGTCGGACGATTAACCAAAAATATCTTTCCAGTGTTGGAATTCAGTGGTGAGAATACTCAAGACATGACAACTTCTAACGCCCTGTTTGCCTGGAAGTTTAAAATACCCAATGACAATGCCATCGGCGTCGGCTACCGGCAACCGCTGACTAAAGAACGTGAATTTGAAAGTCAATTGTTGCTGCAGGCCGAATTCGGCTTCGAATAAGGAGTCTTGCAATGGAACCAATTAGATTCGCGCAAAATTTGGATTTCGGTACGCAGGATCCAGCCCAGGTGGTTTCATCAGAATCACTGATTCCGTTTGCGAACCAAACTCTACTCTATTTTTCAATCTATCTTATTTTGGGCGCGGCTACTTTATCCTACATACTTTTGAAGAAAAAAAAAGAATGGGTTCCTCCGGCTTTCCTGGAAGATTTTCCACACAGTGCCAAGATCGCAATCACACTGGCCATTTTATCTTATGGATTAGTTCACATTTTCGCTCTTTGGGAAGTCTATTTGGTAACTACCGTAGATTTTAAGTCAGCCGCTGAATATTTCTATTACATGAAGTTACCAAAACTGATGGCCACTTCTCATGCGCATTTTTTTGGGCATGGTACAATGTATTTGATAACCAGCCTGATTTTTATTTTTTCTAAATTACGTGAATCGTGGAAAATTTTCTTTATAACCCTTGCGCTTGCCGCTGGTCTTTTAGATGTACCTTCCTGGTGGGCTATTAAGTATGGCGGTAGCAGATACGAAATCTTTTCGGCTATAGCAGGCATGATGTCGGTGATTGGCTGGGGGTTTATGGCCGTTCGAATTCTCTATGAGGTCTGGTGGTCAGAATTCTTCCCGAGGAAAGTATGATAAAATTATTAATTTCAACAGCTATTCAGATTGTTCTCATTTCAAATTATTCGCAGGCGCAGGGATTTGACCTCGAAAATCCGAGCCTTGGCAAAGCGGCCGATAAACCAGTTGAACAACCTTCCGATAAAAAAGAAAAAAAGAAAGACGACATTACTTTGGGAGAGACAGCCGGGTTAAACTTTGGAGTGCTCTTTGACGTTCGCTACATGGCTGTTGGAAATAATGCGCCCGGCACGGTTATTCATGTTGATGAGTTGAATATAACCGGGAATATCGGTGATAACATTTCATTGCTGGTTGAACAGCTCCTGCCGACATCGCTTCAATCTGGAGTCGAAGATCAAATTGGCGATGACCACGGGTTTGCGTACGCAATTTTTTCAAATACTTCATTTTTGCCAGCTGGCACTGCATTTAAAATTGGACGGTTTCGATTTAAGTGGGGTATCGATGCGGTACTCGATTCGCCTGCAAATCCGATTTATCCGCTCACGCGAAAAAATTTGGGTTTTGTAAGTGATCGGGGTATAGAATTATCCGGTTTTTTTGGCGAGGTTGATTACTCCTTAGGACTTGCAGACGGGCCAGGAATTACAGAAGAGGTAGTCCTCGATTCTCTTGGAAACCCTATAGGTGTGGTCAACAAGAATGTTAAAAATAATGTAATGCCTGTTATCGTGAGGCTAAGCAGTAAATTTGCATCTTCAAAAATTGGGTTGTCGTATTTTAGTGGAAATAGCTGGGGATACAGTAATTTTATGGACCATACACCAAATAAATCTTTTAGAGCAAGCCATCCCGGGGGTGCAGCCGATAGGTCAATTCTTTTGCTCAGGCAACATGGCGCAATAGATTATTCGTTCAGGTGGGATAAGTTTGATCTAGCGCTTGAGTATTCGCAAGGTTTGGATACTGCTTCTCAATTAAATAGAAATTATCAATCAAACGGATATTTTTCACGACTTGATTACGCGATTGAACCTCAGAAGACAAATTTGCAACTGCAATATGATCAGTATGATGATGGGCATGAAAATGTCAAAGATGAGAAGTCGTTGTCTGCGGGGCTTCAGTTATTCCTGCAGGATCAGGCGTTTATTCGGTTTGGTTATATGTACAATCGCTTAGGTCTAACTTCAGAAGAAATGAGTGGCATGTTTGAAAATATAGGCTTCGTGCAATTCTATTTGCCGTTGTAAATTCGAAGTACTAACAAACCTCTCTTTATCAAAAAAGATCGATTTATTTAAACTAAATCGAGAATCTAGTTTGTTTTAATCTGTGATTTGGAGGAAAAAAATTCAAGCGGGAAATTTGGGGTAGCATCCGATTCATCGTCCGAGCTATTTTTTCCAGCTCTTCAACCGAGCGTAATTATTCCGTTTCGGTCAATTCCTCTTCATAAAGGCAAAAATTTCCTCCTCGAAAACTACGTCGAAAACGGGTTGAATATAGCTGAAGTTGCGGCTTTTTGTTTTTCCTCCCGATGTGCTGTTCGCAATGGGTTGAAGAAGCATGAGATTACTATCAAGGCTCAGGATCAATTGTTGAAATCTAAGTTCAGTTATTGGAAGATCTCTGACATCTTAAATACCATGAACATAAAGACTAAAACTGGGCGTGGTCGGTGGCAGGCGAGATCGGTGCAGAAAACATTAACAGGTGTGTGAAGAGAGTGGGGCGAGAGCCCCATTCGATAATTGTGATTCAAACACTTTTACTGAATTTGTTTTTTTAACTCATCAGGCGAAATGCAATGCTTATGCTGTAAGCCAAGACGCTTTATCGTAAGCGAAATATCGGAGTCACTTGAGGCTATAGCTTCAAATTTCGAAGATAAAAACATATTTAGAATCATAGCATCGGAACTCGACAACCCATGCTTTGATATGAGCTCAGTAACGCC
>JAYVIY010000315.1:0-8517 GCA_043769795.1 Pseudobdellovibrio sp.
AGTCTGGTAGCGCATCTGGTTTGGGACCAGAGGGTCGTAGGTTCGAATCCTATCGCCCCGACCAATTTTCCCAAAAAAATTCATTTCCTACACTTACAAATCCACATAGCGAATTACTCCTGACAACTTCTTGTGCTTAACCAATAATGATAACATAACTTGATCAAAAGCTTTCTGATCTCGCTGCGCATACACCATCGTTGCGCTGATACTTGCGTTACCTAGATATTGTTGAGAGATGGAAATATTTCCGGTCATGTTAAGGACTTCGCGAGTACCGCCCAGTGAATAGCTGGGTCTTTGCAGCTCCGCACTCTTCCCACGTTAAATCTTTTTCCTGTGTCGGGCGAACTAAGGCCAAATGGGAAAGCGGGCAATTCTGACCAGTTTTGAATCTAATTGAGATCGCTTGTTTCCGAAGGTACTAACTCATCTTTAAATTTTGGACCTGGCGCATCTAGCATCGCATCGAATCCAAAAATAAATTCTTGTTCATGTTCGATTTTCGAATTTACTATTACCACGTAAGAGTGCGCTCCTTTTGAATTGAGAATTCGAGCAGCATATGAAATCTGCCGGGAGTCAGAGCTAAAGAAAATCCTACTGCATAACTCTTCGATGGCTGGGCCCTGCTCATTATCGACGCAGACGTGTTTCGTTTCATCGCTATAAGTAGCGCAAAAAGCCACTCTTTTTCCATTTGGACTTACAGCGATTCTCGAAATATCAGAGTAAGCCATAAAAGGCCGCGCACCGCTTATCTCAAGTACAACAGGTCCAACATAAAAACCGAGGCGGATTATCTTAATTGTAAAGCTCGTCGTGTCGGTGCGATAGGTCATCTTGTTCAGTATGCGCTCTTGGTAAGTATCATCGGTCATTTTTTTATCCGCAATTCTGAAATTATCTGAGTGAACAGGAAGAATTGAACCCAATTTGAACACTAAGTCCAGGCTTCTTTGTACTTCCAGCACATTACATCAAATTGGCGGAGTTCGGAGGCTTTGGGTGAAGTTTAGGGGATCAGTTCCCTATGATTTCAAGGATCGTCGCTCACTTCGTTCGTTGATTTTTCTTTATATTCAAACCAAGCGAGAAATACTTTCAGATCTTTAAACCCTGTGGCCAAGTAATTCGACTGTGTGATGCCAAGTCTTGGCGCCTTTTGGTTTACGAGTGCAAAGTGCAGACACATTTCCGTCCGACAACCGCTCACCTTTAGTTCGTGGAAGTTTGAACATTGTTTCATTCCGGCGTAATTGATTGATTTCAAAGGCCCATCGGCTGAACGAGCCGACCAGCACGACGTATCGACTTCATCGGAAATTCCATCCGGATAAAAACCGTCCAGAATAACCAAGTGAAGATTTGATTTTGACTTTACCCGACGTGCCACTTCCGTTGCTATGGCCGAACCCGACGAATGCCCCGCTAAATAATAGTCTACTTTTCCGTTAGATTTGTCGATTTGCTGGGTCACTTCCTGGATGAGTCCTGAGGCATCAGCCAAAACCATTTTTTGCGACCAATTTTTTGTCGGAAGGGCATGGGAGCGAATTTGTAATTCCGAATTGTCGCTGTATTTCTCACTAGCTTGGGCATTCCACGAATCCATGTCTGCTTTGCTTGACCCATGCCCGCCGAAGAAAATTAATACCGGATGCGCCATGGCAAATAATGAAAAATTTATGACTAGAACTGAAACTAATAATTTAAACGCCATTTCTCAATTTCGGCATAATACCGGCTGAAGTTTAGGTCTAAGTGTGCGTTTGCGGAGATCCCAGTTGATTCTTGAAAATCAACTGATTTCACTTGAGCCTTCGGCCAGTAATTTTAATTCTGGTTCAATAATCCAATTTTGCATGCTGGTTTTAAGCAGAGTGGGAGGCCTACCCTGTTTATCCCCCGCCCACTGTGCACCGAGGTGTCATTTCAGTTTTTGCGGATGAGAATATCGTGGATAATTGCAACCAAATGGGTTTGAATTGTAACTATATGAACAAGCGTCGGCCTGAAGAGAGTTTTTTAGATTATAAAAAACGTATTATTGATAGCAAATCTCAAAGTTTTTGCGGCGCTAAATGGTACAATGCAACGATATGGTTGGGTTCGGGCATGACCACGAGTTGCCATCATCCGCCGGCGCATCCGATAGGTTTGGAAGCAGTAAAAGAAAATTTTAAAGCTATTCACAATACGCCTCATAAAAAAGAGATGCGGCGCTTAATGCAAGCCGGAGAAAAGCCAACTGAATGTGAATATTGCTGGAAGATCGAAAGCATTAATCACAAAAATGTCAGCGACCGAGTATTTAAAACCGAAATCTATAGTGATGTCGATTTACAGGCCGCCTTCGAAACAAATTTTCTGGAGGACATCAATTTAAAAACTCTTGAAATTGCTTTCGATCGAAACTGTAATTTTGCGTGCAGCTATTGTAATGCGAACTTCAGCTCAAAGTGGGCTTCTGACTTAGTAAAGAACGGTCCATATCAGAATCTCAAAAGTGACGGGGCCGGACATTTCACTTCAGATGGCAGTGAATCAGAACCTTTTAAGCCTACAGAAATTAATCCTTATGTGGAGGCGTTCTGGAAGTGGTGGCCTGAGCTCGCTCACACTCTGCAGGAAATCCGGATTACCGGAGGAGAACCTCTACTTAACAAGAACACTTGGCGATTCTTCGACTATTTTGAAGAGCATCATGGATCGGGAAATATGCTTTTTGCAATTAACTCGAACTTAGGGGCAGATGATGTTGCGATCGATAAACTCATTTCAAAAAGCCAGCATGTGAGTCGAATGCGGGTCTATACGAGCTGTGAAGCTATCGGAAATCAAGCTGAGTACATTCGTGACGGTCTAAATTACGAAAAATGGAAAAATAATCTCGTGAAAATCCTGAGTCGGGCAAGACTTGAATCTTGTAACGTCATGATGACCATCAATTCGTTGTGTCTTTTTTCACTTCCTGATTTTTTAGATGAGCTGATGACAATTAAAAAAAATTATCCTGCGGGTTATTTGGCTTTTTCGGTAAATATCATGAGATTTCCCAGTTTTCAGAGCGTATTAACATTGCCTTTGCCTATTCGGCAGGAGCGAAGCAATGCTCTTGAACTGTGGCTGAACAAAAATCGCGAGAGCAGTCATTTGACCGACTTTGAAATTCAAAGTTTAGATCGCCTTGTCGAATATCTGCGGACTGAAGATGAAATGCCTCATGCTGGGGCCAGCGGAATTAATTCGAGACGGCAGGATTATAAGAATTTTTATCAGCAGTATGATAAGCGCCGCGGAAAAAGCTTTGAGAATACTTTTCCCGAACAACTGGTTAATTGGTATTCTACCTTATGAAGTTATGGTTGGAGTTCTAGTGTCTACACATTGCCCCCTTCCTTGGATTCATTTGGCTACGCATCCACAAGGAGATGTGAGTTTTTGCTGTCGAGTGGATTTTAAAAACAGCGTTGGAATGTCTTTTGACAATAGACTTGATGGGCATAGGTACTTCAACAATTTGAATCGGGACCCTATTTCAAGAATTCTGAACAGCGATTCAATGAAGGAAGTCAGGCTGAAAATGCTGAAAGGTGAAAAACCGGCTGCCTGTATGGGCTGTTACAAAGCTGAAGAGCACGGTTTGGAAAGTAAGAGAATTTTCGAGAGCAAAAAGTTTCCGCTCAGTCTTGCTGAGCTTCGTGCGAGGACCAGCGCTTCAGGGGAAATTCAGCCGAATTTAGAATATGCTGAATTAAGATTGGGAAATCTTTGCAATTTAAAATGCCGAACGTGCAATCCGAACTCGAGCAGTAAATGGGGCGCAGAGTACGCGTCACTTCAGGACACCCTGAGCTTTGTCACTAAATACGATTTGCGGGCTGACTTTACCTGGGCCGAAAATGAAATGTTTTGGTCAGATTTTTTTCAGAATTCACCGAACTTGAAACTACTTTATATCAATGGCGGTGAACCCACACTGATCAAGCAACATTGGGAATTTCTAGAAAAGCTGGTTAATGCCGGCTCAAGTACTAATATTGATATTAAGTACAACATTAACATGACTTATCTACCCGAAAATGCATTTTCTATCTGGAAAAAATTTAAATCAGTTTCGGTTGGCGCGTCAATAGACGATATAGCGCAAAGAAATTCATATATCCGCCACGGTGCTCAATGGGAAAAAATTATTTCAAATCTGAATTTGATAAAAGAATCAGGCTTTCATGTGGCAGTTGAACAAACTGTCAGCGTTTACAATATTTTTTATTTAGGCGAAATGAGTAGATATTGCCGCGACCGAAATCTGGGGTACGGATTGAACTTCGTTTACGATCCGAATTACCTCGCAATTAACTGTCTTCCCGATAGAGTGAAGAGCATTGTGTTATCGAAACTGCAAAATGAGTTGTCAGTCAGTCATCTAAACGAGATTTCGAGTCACTTCAAAAGCTCTGAAGACCTGAATCTTTGGAGCCAATTCAGAACTTATAATCACTATTTGGATAAAAGCCGAAATGAAAATTTTGAAGAAATTTTTCCAGAGTTTTCGAAAGTTTTAAAGACGGAAGGGTTTTTGTGAGCAATCCGGATTTTAAACTGAATAAGTCATTGTGTGTTGTTCCGTGGACGCATACTTTTTTATCTCCGCAGTCAGAACGGCGGATGTGCTGCGCTTCGCGGGAAAAAAGCAGTTTCATTCAGCAATACCTGGATAAGCCGGGCCAGTCCGGCGTTAAGTATGAACCAAAAACACTCGCAGAACACTGGAACGGCGAAGCCATGCGTGAAGTGCGGCTTAAAATGTTGCGGGGTGAAAAATTATCCGAGTGCGAAGTTTGTAATGATCAGGTTCTGAATCTTTCACCCTATAAAGAGTGGTTCAATAAGGCACTTTTTCCGGAGTTGCTTTCAGAATTAGATAAAAATACGGCGCCTGACGGATCGACGAATTTGCAACCCATTTCGTTTGATTATCGAATTGATAACACCTGTAACTTTAAATGCCGAATGTGCGGTGAACAGCTCTCAAGCTCGTGGGAAGCTGAAAAGCGACTTCACAATGAGTGGAGCGAAAAGAATGATCCATGGATGATTCCGGAAATAAAAGTAAAGATCGGCGAATTTCAGAAAAATGTGGCTGAACAGGAATTGCGTGCGGCAATTGATGATAAATCTATTCGTGAAATTTACTGGGTTGGCGGCGAGCCCCTGGTGTGGGATCTCCACTGGGAATTAATGAAGCGAATGATTGATCTTGGTTTTTCTAAAAAAGTTTTCTGTCGTTACAATACAAATTTAAGCCGTGTGAATCAAAAAGGGCTGAGTCTGGCTAAAGATTTACTTCCGCATTTTAAAGCTTATCTAATTTGCGCCAGCATAGATGGTGTGGGAACTACCGGTGAATGGATAAGAACCGGGCTTAACTGGGAAAAATTTCTTCAGAATTTCAAGGAGATGCAAACTGGCCCCGGAGGTAAAGACTCGATCGCTTTGGATGTGACTCTCACTTTACCGGGATTGTTTTCAATGAAAGAAATGTTTGATCTGGCGCTGGAGCTGGATAGTAGCATTATTACGAAGGTGATCTATGCGTTTACTCCGGATATCGTGTTATCTCCACTTGCCTTGCCCCGTGAAATTCTAGTCGAGGTTCTGAATGACTTGATCAGCTATATAGAACCACGGGTTACAAATAAAACCCGATCTCTGTTGGACACGTTTTACGAGCTCAAAAAAAGACCGACTTTTCAGGAGTCATTTCCCGGAAAGTACCGTGAAGGATTTCTTGGGGGGCGGCATTACCAAAAGAAAGTTTCTGACCGTCGCAAAGACGGTGAGTCGGGATTTGCCGTAAGTCTTAATGATATTTACAGTCAAAATGAGCGAGTACTGAAATGGTGGACGCGAACATCAGCAGAAGTAATGGCTAAAAATGAGTAACGATAGATATGGAAAGTATAAAAAAGAAGTTCTTGATAAAGTTTCGCCGACCATTTGCGCTGCCAAATGGCTTGATTCGACAATTTGGCTTTATTCGGGCTTAACGACGAGCTGTCATCACCCACCATCGCATAAGATCAGCAGTGTCGAAATCAGTACGAATCCTTCAGCAATTCATAACACGGCGGAAAAAAAAGCAGCGCGTTTACAAATGCAAAGGGGTGAGCGGCCCACCGAATGTGAGTACTGCTGGAAGATTGAAGATCTTTCGCCAGATCATATCAGCGACCGAGTTTTTCAGTCGGTTAACTACGAGATTGAAACTCTGAAAAAACTAAAAGAAACGCCATTTGAGCAAAATGTTAATTTAAAAACTCTTGAAGTGGCGTTTGATAGAACTTGTAATTTTGCCTGCTCTTATTGTAACCCCTCTTTCAGTACCCGTTGGGCGAAAGATATCATTGATAATGGACCCTACATAGGTCTCAAAACTGATAAACGTAATCACTATACTCATAGTCACGCTGAAAGTGACCCCTATAGCGGAAGTGAAAGTAATCCCTTTGTAGAATCATTTTGGCGCTGGTGGCCCGAACTTAAAACAAGCCTTCGGCAGCTGCGGGTAACCGGCGGTGAGCCGTTGATGTCGCCGAACTTCTGGAAGTTGCTGGATTTTTTTAAAGCCGAAGGTCAACTTGAAATTAACTTGGCGGTGAATTCTAACCTGGGTGCAAAGCCCGAATTAATTTCAAGGCTGATCAAGGAAAGTCATCATATCCGACATCTCGAAATTTTTACCAGCAATGAAGCCTATGGAGCTGAAGCTGAGTACATTCGGGACGGGCTTAATTTTGACTATTGGAGATCCAATGTAGAACGGCTACTCACCGAAGGACATGTTAAGCGACTGCATCTGATGATGACAATTAATGGGCTATGTCTGTTTTCGATGGTTAAGTTGTTAGATCAGACGCTCGATTGGAAAAACCGATTTGGCAAACTGAATCCGACCATTAGTTTTAATTTGGTCAGATGGCCGACCTTTCAAAGCCCGTTAGCATTGCCACCCTCACTACGCATTGAGGCTGCCGGCCGCTTGAAGAACTGGTTTGAGATAAATAAAAACTCTAGTCTGATGTTGGACTATGAGTTGGAACAATTAAAAAGAATCATTGATTATCTAGAGCGGGCCGCGGAAGCCACTGAAAAAGCCGCTGCGCAACCGGAACTTGAAAAAGATCTGAAGCGCTATTTGATTCAATATGACAAGCGTAGAAATAAAAATTATAATGAAGTTTTCGAATCAAGAGTTACGAAGTGGTTGAACGAAATTGAACTCAGCGAAATGGAATAACTTTAAGTTATGGATATAAATCAGATCATTCATAAAATTCCAAAACCGATTCTAGTAATCGGGATCATGGTTTTAGCCGTAATATTATTTGTTTATAATGATCCGTTACGAGATGAGTGCGAAGTTCAGACCTCCATTTTTGAAAAGAAAACCAAAGGCCTGATTTCGTCGGTGAAAATCGGCGGTAAGATTCAGTTTCCTCGGCTGAATTACTGGCGAGATCGTTGTAAAGACGGTAACTCTATAGGATCATGCAACGATTACTTTGAAGGACTTAGAACGCTGACGAAAGAATTTCGTCAGGTCAGCGACAGCTGCCAGATTAAATATCTTACCCAGAACGATACGTTAACCTCGCAAATTACCCAAGCCATTCAGATTATGGCGCTGGTGGCGTGGGGAGACAAGCCTCCTATCGGAATTGCGGAACGGGTTGGTTGGTTTAATGAGTCGCACATTCGCACATTTTGTTATTTGAAAAAAACCTTTATTATGACCGCCGGCGAGGAAAATTTTCTGACCTTGCGTTCTAAGGTATACAGAGAGTTTCCGGGCGAATGGTCGGCCAAATTTGATATTAACAAGTTGGTTGATGCAAATACCGATAAAACAAAAGCCACGAACAATATCGACGTTGCGAAGTTAATGGCGGAAAATCGTCCAAGGGCCTATAAAACGTCTTCAAATCCCAATGGTACATTGAAAAATGAAGAAGTATTTGAACTCAGTATTTTTTCAGTTCGCTGTGACCTTTACATGTAAGTCAGATGCCAGCCAAAGTAATCGCATTCCATTTTTTATTACCGTTTTCATATCTGACAGTTCCCTTAAAATAGAAATAGGGCTCCTCGATATTAATAATTTTATAGAAAAGATCATCTTCCTCAGTGACGACCCAGTCTATCGGACATAATCCAAAATCAGCAAGTCCTTCATTCAGCAATTCAAGTTCAGCAGTCATCTTCATCGTTGCCCCCGTTTTCAATGATTGAATAGCAAAGCGGATGCACAAACTTTTCTGAATAGGAGCCAATACATTGCCTTTATGCAGATTTTGTCTTGATAATAAGAAAACATTCTTAGAACTAGGAAAAACATGTTGAACATAAAATACAGAAATCAGGTCATCTTATTAGTTGGGTGGATTTTAATAGTGATTGTGTTATTTCGATTGGTGCCTGATAAACAGATGGCAAGTTTGTTTGCCGGGGCCG
>JAYVIY010000316.1:0-3170 GCA_043769795.1 Pseudobdellovibrio sp.
GAAGAAAGCTTCAGAAGATTTTTGCCGGTTATGAAACTGGCTAAAGAACATAAAATAAAGGTGCGTGGCTATTTATCCACCTGTTTCGGTTGCCCGTTCGAAGGCGCAGTTTCAGAAAAAAAAGTCATCATGTTGGTTAAAAAAATGCTTGCCTTGGGTGTCTTCGAGATTTCAGTGGGAGATACCATAGGAGTGGCTGACCCCGCACAGGTAATTTCATTATTTAAAAAATTAAAGAAAGTCGTTCCCGTAAGGAAATTGGCGGGGCATTTTCACGATACAAGAGGTCAGGCGCTTGCTAATATTTATGCCGCTTTTAACGCGGGCGTAAAAGTTTTCGATTCAAGTATCGGGGGGCTGGGTGGTTGTCCATATGCTCCCGGTGCTGCCGGAAACGTTTCCACCGAAGATGTCGTTTATATGTTTGATGGCATGAAAGTGAAGTCGGGTTTAAATTTAGAAAAATTGGTTTCTATAAATAAATGGCTTCAACCGTTAATGGATCACGATCTATCTTCAAAAGTGGGCAAGGTTGGTCGCATGAAGCCACAAGGTAAATTTCGAAGAACGTAAATTTTAGTAATTCAAAGAAATATAATTCACAACTTCCGCTGATTCATTAATGGTTCTTTGGGCAATAAAAGGCATATCCATAAAATATCCAAAAGCGCGAAGTATATTTGTATGAACCTGCATCGGGCTTAAATTTCTGATATCCAGCTTTGATTGGTAAGTTACATCGCGATTTAAGCGATCAAGTTGTAACCACGGATATTGTCGCATGGCCCAGATCTTTGCCGGCTGAGCAACGTGGCAACTGACACAGTCGACGGTTCCGGGGTTATGAAATTTCGGATTCTCAATTTTAAGTGCCGACTTTGCCGCTTCGATTACCGCCGCCTCGTCCGTCGGCGCCAATTTTCGCGAATCTCGGGTTAGGATATTGAAGTTTTCATCCTGTGTCGGCTCGGGAGTGATGCCGCCCAGAAACCAGATTGGACGGGGAACAGCAGCATTGCGGAAGGTCTGCCTGAATGAGTCGACACGTGGAATTGAAATCGGTTTTAATTCTGCATTCTTATAGTCAAATCCTCCGAAGACCCAGACATTTCCAGTCATCGAAAGCTGCATAAAAGTAACTCGACTGAAATTGGTTTCTCCGATGTAGGAATAAATAATTTTTAAAAAATTTCGGTAATACTCACTGTTTAAACCTTGGCTCTTAATAATGGGGTTAATTCCAAGAGGCTCAAGATCATTTGCATCCGTTCCGAAATCAGTTTTCAATTTTTTAAGGTCGCTGACGAGCAACTTAAATTCTGATTCTGTCAGCTGATAGAAACTGTGCATGCTGGCATCGAAAGTTGAAGTTTCAGTGTCGGCGTCAGATAGTGGCTGCCATACAAGTCGGATTTGGTTTTGGCATTTCAAAGGCCCGTGACCTTCGGTAAAACAAGGGTCGATTCGCACTCCTACCGCGCGCATCGCCGAGTAAATATCATCGTTAGTCGCAAAGGCAAGTAGTTGAGGAATCTGATTGAAAACTTCGCGCGCGAGCAGAGTGCCGCGAGGGGTAGTGGTTTCAGGTTGAGGGAGATAATTCCATTCGCCGATTGCAGGCAGGGGTAAAAGCACGGTTACATCATTTAATGCCAGTTTTGATTCTGCGGCGAAAACTTCTAAAGAAAGTGCAGTTAAAAGAACAAATATTTTAATCATTCAGCCCCCCGAGCCGCCATATTATCCCGACAGTTGGATCGGTCAATATTATTCAACGGGCCCTGAAATTGCTGTGCAATGATATATGGACTATTTTTACCGACCTTTCGGGCTTTTTTTTCTACTGTTAATGATTTTATTAGGTATTCAACTGGGCCTGAAAAAGCCAATTTGTATTGAATCCAGTGTTGTCTATAAAATCGACAAAATAGGCGCTCACGACACCGAATCAATTTACAACTGTAGCCAATTAAAAAATGTTCCTTTTTCAATATTTTTTTTCAGGGAAATCGAGGCTATCCAGACTCACATTTTCAGGGCAGAAGCAGCTATGAGGTCTGTGGGGATTTCAAATTCGATGTATATAGTCATTGATGAAGTTAATAAGGACATCTTTCAGGAGCTAACCAATGGAGTGCAGATAGGTGTTAACCTACTGGATGGCGTGCAGCTCGAAAAATTACTGATTATTCAGGGTATTAAAAATTTGATTCAGGCCGAAGATAGAATTTTTGCTGAAACACTTTCTGATTTTTTGTTGAACGATTCAGGCTATCAGAATTTAGTTTCTCGGGCTTGGGGAGAAAGTTTTAAAGATTTGAATTTAATCGAAAAACTAGTTTCATTTAAAGCGACTATTCAACATATCAGTGCAATTCAACTTAAGGGCGATTATACTTCGATTGAACGTTTGAAGTTTCTTATACCAGTCGGATCGGGATCAAAACTAAGCGCCCTTTTTGATAAACACCTCAGTGAACTGGGCTATTATAGCGATCGACAGCTGGAAACGCTCAGGTTAGATTTTATTATTGAAGATCCCGTAGGTGCAATATCACTTAAAAACCTGATTCAGGTTTCAAAGGAATTCGGTAGTCTAAAAACCGCCATTCGAAACACTCAAGGCCTGTTTTTACTGCCGTCTCTTGTTAAAGTGCCCAAGGTTCTCGAGCAGAAAATGGCTTCGCACCAAAGATTGGTTTTCAGATCGGGGATAGAAAAAGAAACCGAAATTGCCAGTTACTTACACACGACTGATTGCTTAATATTTATTAATGCCAAGGGCGGGGTTTCTTTAGATATTAGATCTTTATATCTGGGTGGAGTAAGTGCGTTTTTAAGTCAGAATAAGGATTTAGAGTTTGTTCAAATTCATTTGCCATCCTATGAAATAATCTATAAAAATCTGAGTTCAATCTCGAACTATTTTGATTTCGTAAAAAATAGGAAAAATTCGGCGAAAGCACTTAAAATGCTGGGGTGGGGCCAATCAGAATGGTTAACAGACTTACGAGCCTTCAAGCCCATAGCCAATTACGATGTCATTCAGTATTTTCGGGTCAACTGAACAAAATTGTTGTTTCAATTATAATGTTATTTTCGGCATTTGCCGGCGCGCAAACCCCAATCGGATTATATGAGGGCTTACTCGGTAATTCCGGAGCAGCCCT
>JAYVIY010000317.1:0-3161 GCA_043769795.1 Pseudobdellovibrio sp.
TTAAAAAAAGGTCTTCATAGACAGAAAATGTTTTTAGCACTTCACCGGTGCTGTAATCAAGTTTCTGCACCTGATCGAAGCGCATCAATTCCTGACCGAATTTTTTATTTTCAGAAAAAAACACAATCACCGAGTTATCACTGAGCAGCTGAATTCGATGCGAATAGTACCCGGATTTTTGCCAGATAGTTTCGCCGTCAGGAGCACGGCGAACCAATTTTTCAATGTTCGCTGAGAGCCAGCCTCCGTCGGAAGTTGGTATACAAATATAATCTTGGCTCAGCCGCCTGACTATTTCGAGCTTTACATTGAAAATATAACAAGCAGCCATGAAAAAAGGCCCGTCTCCAAGAGTAGACTTTTGTTTGGTCAGTTTTGAATTTGCAAACATCAAACTGGCAACCAACATTAAGATCAGCACTAAAGTTGTATAAAATATTTTTATTTTTGATGTTTTTATCATTGGCATAAATAGGCTTAGCGTTCGATAATGGCGGCCACGCCCATTCCACCGGCGGTGCAAATACTGAGAAGAATTCGGCCCTTGCCTTTTTCTTTAAGAATTTTTGCAGCGCTCGCAATGATTCGTCCACCTGTTGCCGCAAAGGGATGGCCCAAGGCCAGACTTCCACCCTTAATATTCATTTTGGTTCTGTCGATTGATCCTAGTGCCTTTTCTTCACTTAGAACATTTTTGCAGTACTCTTCAGATTCCCAGGCTTTCAACGTGCATAAGACCTGACCTGCAAAGGCTTCGTGAATTTCGTAATAATCAAAGTCCTGCAGCGAAAGTTTATTTCTCTTAAGCATCTTTGCAACAGCCATGGTCGGCGCCATCAGCAGACCAGCGCCGTGAACGAAATCCACGGCGGCCACTTCACAATCGATAAAGTAGGCTAAGATCTCTAAATTATTTTTTTGGGCCCACTCACCACTTGCTAAAAGCACAGTTGATGCTCCGTCTGTAAGTGGCGTCGAGTTTCCGGCCGTTAGTGTGCCACGTGACGATCGATCAAATGCGGGTTTCAATTTTGCCAATTTTTCTAATGTGGTTTCTTTTCTGGTGATAGTGTCTTTGGTAAGACCATTGAATTCAACGATGAGATCGTTATAAAAACCTTCTTCATAAGCCTTTGTTGCTTTTTGATGTGAACTCAGGGCCAGCGCATCCTGGGCTTCACGCGAAATTTGCCACTCTTTCACCATCAGTTCGCAGTGATCTCCCATTGAAAGACCTGTTCGCGGCTCTCTTACTGCCGGAACTTCCGGTCTTAAAAGGCTGAGTCTGAAATCTTTCATGACCATCATTTTTTGCGAGAATGATTTTGCGTTTTGCATTCGAATCAAAAAATAAGTGAGCTTTCGCTGTCCTATCAGAGGAATATCAGAATTGGTGTCGCTGCCACCGGCAATTCCGGCCTCGATTTGACCCGCAGCAATTTTTAAGGCGATGAGATTGGCCGCTTCTAGCCCGGTTCCGCAAGCGCGTTGAATATTCATACCCGGAGTTTCGGGCGCCAGTGCGCTTCCCAAAACCACTTCACGGGTTAAGTTCCAATCATAAGGATGATTCATCACGGTTCCGGCAATAACATCTCCGAGAAGCTGACCTTGAAGTTTTTTTCGCGTAACCAACTCATTAAAAGCCCTTCCGAACAGATCCTGATTAGTTTTTCCCAAATAATTGGTGTGAGACTTCACAAACGGAATACGTAATCCACCAAGAATACCGACTTTTCGACCAAAACTCATTTGTCACCCCCCATTCACAACAGTCTGTCTCCGCCCAAATAAATTGGCAAGGCCGTAAAGAAAAATGTACGCCGTACCTAATCCCCGGAAAAATGCTACGTCCTTTCGTTTTCCGACCGAATTGAAATGATTTCAGACCTCGTATCTAAACAAATTCAGAGATGCTATAGATGTGGTTTAAACGTATAAAAAGGATCTTCTATGAAAACTTTCGTTTTTTCCACACTTGCCTCGCTCTTGCTCATGACCTCACAAGCCCAAGCTGAGCGCTTACTTCGTTGCAACACGCCGATGGGAAGTAGCCTGCAAGAAGTTGAAATCACAAGTGAGAATGGAGTCATCCTTTTGAACGAACTGAATATGTCGGGTTCGCGATCTGCACCCCGGGTCATTTCTGAAAAAGCTTGGTTTGCACAAGATATCAAATGGCAAAGTCGAAATGACGGCTCAATCAGACTCAAACTTGTTAACGAGCAAGGAAGCCTCTACTGGTTCTATACTGCCACATCACTAGGTTCAAAAGTTATCGGCTACTGCGATCCTACTTAGCTGGGGATTAGGTACGGCGTACATTTCCTTATTTAAAACACTCGGCATAGCCACTGATTATTTTGCTTTGGGTTTTATTTTCAACTGTCGTCATCATCACAATACTCGAAGTTTCAGTATAAACCGTGTATACAGAATACTGCGACCAACTCGAAACTTCAGCTTTACCGACAACGGCTTTTACTTTTCCCGAATCAGATTCGTTAAATCTTGCAAGACCGTTGGCAGCAGGTAATAAACTCGCGTCACTACAAATAATAATTTTATCCTGAATCTGCGTTTTTAGACTATTTTTTAACTTTGTAACCATTAAATGTGCAGATTGACCGGCCTCTTTTGCCGAAACCCGGTATTCGTTCAGGTCTTGAGCTCTGGCTTTTGGAATGTGAAATCTCATTATTTGATCGCCCCGCTTTATCACAAGGACCTGATCGCCACGTATCCAATTAATCGGATGAGCTAAGCCCGAGTAATCCAGAAGCTCTGTCTTCACAAACTGGCCCTTTGAAAGGCCTGAATACTTTCCGGACGTACCGAGAATCTGCACCGCATTGACGGCACTTGAATTTGTAACCAAAGTCTCTAGTTCAGCCGAAAAAGATGTCAAAGAAATTAACAGACAGCAAAAAAAGACCATTTTATTTCGCATATAAAGCTCCCTAAATAATTAAAGACCTATTGGGCCAGAAATTCTCTCGGCCGATGGGTTTAATATAGATTTGTTGCAAGGATCAGACTCCAAAACTTGTGACAAATTTGTAAAATGCGTATAGCGTCTTTTACCATGAGCCTGCAAGCACCCGAATCAAATATCATTAGCTTCACTGGTAAAATTCATCTTATCACCACAAATAGCCAAT
>JAYVIY010000318.1:0-3158 GCA_043769795.1 Pseudobdellovibrio sp.
TCAATAGGTTACCGATGCCGTATTGCGCATTTTTAGTTTACCTATGCAATTTGATTATGTGAGTTCGCGTTAAAAACGATCAACTCGGTTTAAAATAAAAGAGCCCAGAATTTTTGTAGTTCCATTCGGAAGAACTTCGTAAAAGTTCCCGGCTGTCTTTTCCGCGTTATTCAGTTTGTAAATCTGAATGAATTTGTCTGGAGATAAATTAAAGATTCGCCCTCCGAGGCCCTTTATTTTTTTCCCGCAATTATTCCCGATTTTTTCTGAAATAGCGTTTTCGTTAAAATACCAGGCGGTTTTGCCGTATAAATCCTGATCTTTCTGGTTTTGGCCGACTTTAAGTTCAAACTCGAGAGAGCCGAAATTTTTGTCTTCGATATTTTTTACGCTTCCTTTGTATACGCCGAGCAGGTCCTCACACTCGGAGGTATCTAAATCTGTCGCTTGCTTCAAATATGAATTGAGGTTTTTGATTTCTACTTTTTTAAGGTCTCTTAAGGTGCTCTTGCCGCCTGTTGAGTTTTGTACCATCCACTCGAAAGATTTAAATTTACTCACGCTGAGTTTTGAGACGGCTTGTGGCGGCGCTGTCGAGGTAGAATCTCTTTTTTCAAGAGGAGGCGCCTTAGCCTGAACACTCGGGGTGGGCTGAGGAGCTGGAGCAGTTTGCTGCTGCGCCTGTTTTAAAATGGCTTCTCGGTTCTGGATGGTTAATCCGAGATCGTTAAGAAATACGCTTAAAATCTGTCCGAGAAGTTCTTCCGTTTTTTTTGTTTCTGCACGATCTGTGATGTTTTGTAATTTTACCTTTACATTTTCAAGCTCCGATTTTGCGAAGTTGAGTTCTTCGGTGGCCTTAATAAGGCTTTTGTGTTCTGCGCTCTCGTGATAGGTCTTTTCGCCGTAATTACTGCCAAACAAAAATGCCGCAACCAAAGAACAAATTCCGATAAAAATCTTGATAAAGTCTTTCATTAAACTCCGTCTCCGCCGGCAACTTCTTCTTTTTGCATAATTGTCGCCATTAAATATTCACGATTCATTTTTGCTATATTAATTAAAGAAATGTCCTTCGGACAAGCTGCTGAACAGGCGCCCGTTGTGGTGCAGGCACCGAAAGCTTCGCTGTCCATCTGTGTTACCATATCTAAGGCTCTTTGCTCGCGCTCAACTTTTCCTTGGGGCAAGAGCGCTAAGTGACTTATTTTAGCACTCGTAAAAAGAGCCGCAGATGCATTTTTGCAAGAAGCAACGCAAGCTCCACAACCTATGCATGCCGCAGAAAGAAATGCTTCATCTGCGTCCGGTTTTGGAATCGGAAGGCAATTGGCGTCCTGAGCATTTCCGGTGTTCACCGAAATATATCCTCCGGCTTCGATAATTCTGTCTAATGCCGAGCGATCACACATTAAATCCTTTGCAATAGGAAATGCTTTTGCTCTCCATGGCTCAAGCACGAGTTCTTCTCCACTTTTAAAGTGTCGCATATGAAGCTGGCAAACAGTGGTGCTCTTTTCGGGTCCGTGGGCGTTGCCGTTGATCATAAAACCGCAACTTCCGCAAATTCCTTCGCGGCAGTCGTGATCGAAAACGATTGGGTCTCCGCCTTTTTTAATCAGACCCTCGTTAACCGTGTCGAGCATTTCTAAAAACGAAGCATCTGGAGAAACTTCGGTGGCTTCGTAAGTTTCAAACTGGCCGGGGGCCTGTGCTGACTTTTGACGCCAAACTTTTAATTTTAAATTTATATTTTGTTTTTTTTGCATATTCATCTGCCTCTATTTATAAGATCGGGTCGCAAGTTTAACGTTCTCAAATTTCAATTCTTCTGAGTGGCGAGTTTGTGGTTTTTCAGGTGAGCCGCTCCATTCCCAGGCGGCAGCATGACAAAACTTTTCATCGTCGCGCCTTGCCTCTCCTTCAATCTGAAATTCTTCTCTAAAGTGTCCGCCGCATGATTCTTCGCGAGATAAAGCGTCGCGGCACATCAGCTCACCCAGTTCAATAAAGTCGACGACTCGTCCGGCTTTTTCAAGCTCAGTATTAATTTCGTTTTCGGCTCCAGAAACCTTTACCTCTCCCCAAAAAGTTTTTCGAAGATCCGCAATTTTTGAAATAGCCTCGGTTAAACCCTTTTTGTTTCGCGACATTCCACAGTTTTCCCACATGATATGGCCAAGTTCTTTGTGCAGGCTGTCTACGGTTCGTGAGCCTTGCACCTTCATCATTTTCTGAATTTCATTTTTTACGTTTTCTTTGGAAATTTTAAATTCGTCTTTTGCCAAACTCACTTCGCCAAGCTTGGTATTCGCAATGTAATCTCCGATTGTGTACGGCAAAACAAAATATCCATCTGCCAAGCCCTGCATAAGGGCAGACGCGCCAAGACGGTTGGCTCCGTGGTCTGAAAAATTAGCTTCACCGGCCACAAACAGGCCCGGTATTGTACTCATTAAATTATAATCAACCCAAAGTCCACCCATCGTATAATGAGGCGCCGGATAAATTGTCATCGGTGATTTGTATGGATTTTCACCGGTTATCTTGTCATACATTTGAAATAAATTTCCGTAACGTTCTGCAATTTTGGCTTCTCCAAGGCGCTGAATGCTGTCCTTAAAATCGAGATAGACTGCTTTTTCACCCTGGGCACCAAAACCTTCATCCACTCTGAATTTAGCTTGTCTCGAAGCCACATCACGAGGCGCCAGGTTTCCAAAGCTCGGGTAAATGCGTTCAAGAAAATAGTCGCGCTCGTTTTCAGGAATGTCCTGCGGCGGCCGCCCATCATTTTTCTTCGAAGAAACCCAAACGCGACCGTCGTTTCGTAAAGACTCCGACATCAATGTTAGTTTAGATTGGTTTTCTCCGTGCACGGGAATACAGGTTGGGTGAATTTGTGTGAAACATGGGTTTGCAAAAAAAGATCCTTTTTTGTGTGCCTTCCATGCTGCTGTTACTGCACAGGCCATCGCATTTGTTGAAAGATAAAAAACATTAGAATAGCCGCCTGAGGCCACCACAACCGCATCGGCCATGTGTGATTCAAGTTCTCCGGTATTCAAATTTCGAACAATAATTCCGCGCGCTTTTCCATCGATTACAACTAGGTCGAGCATTTCTCTTCGTGTGTTGAGCTCAACGGTCTTCAAATC
>JAYVIY010000319.1:0-8447 GCA_043769795.1 Pseudobdellovibrio sp.
AAAAGAAATTCAAAAAAACTATGAAAAGAAAAAGTCAGCCGGTTTAGTGCATGCCGAATTAGACGTTGAGCTGCGGGCGCTCCGTGATTTAATGAGCGAACAGGTTACGACCGTATGGGTTGATGAAGTTGAAGTTTACAAAAAAGTTTCTAAGTTTGTTTCGCAGCTGATGCCCAAATACCGCCAGAATATTATTTTTTATGAAGAAAAAAAACCGCTTTTTGATCTGTATGATATTGATCTTGAAATTTCGCGGGCGATAGAAAGAAAAGTCTGGCTTAAGTCGGGCGGATATATCGTGTTTGACGAAGCGGAAGCGCTTGTTGTGATCGACGTAAATACCGGAAGATATGTCGGCAAGAAAGATCTTGAAGACACGATTTTAAAAACGAATCTCGAAGCCGTAAAAGAAATTGCTCATCAACTCAGAGTCAGAAATGTCGGTGGAATTATCATTATCGATTTTATTGATATGGAGAAGCTGGTTCACCGCGAACAGGTGATGCAAGCCCTCGAAGACGAACTCAAAAAAGACCGCAGTCGCACGAATATTATGTCGATGTCAGAACTGGGCCTCGTCGAGATGACCAGAAAACGTATTAGACCAAGTCTGGTAAAAACTCTTTGTAAACCCTGTTCTTATTGCGACGGAAAAGGCTACATCAAACGAAAAAATACGATTGCTAATGAAATTTTCAGAGAACTCGAGCGCGAAATCAGCTTGGTTGAAAACGCAAAGAAACCGGGCGTAATCGTTCATTGTCATTCTGAAATCGTAGACTGGGTTTACGAAAGCGAAGCCGAAACTCTTGAAGCTTTAGAAAGCCGCTTGGGTCGATCGATCGCATTTAAAATTGAGCCGAGTTACCATACCGAACAGTACGAAATATTTAACGACGATAATTAAACTTCGTGGATGACCTTATCGGAAGAAATTCTGAAGCGTGGGCCCCAGGTGCCACGCTCGGCTTCTTCGCCAACTGAAATGACCATAACAACGCGATCAGAATATTTTAGACCGAGAAGTTTTTTTACCCGTGGTTCATCAAAGCCTTCCATCATACAAGAAGAAAAACCCTGGGCAGTAATTGCCAGAACGAAATTTTCGGCAGCCAAAGCGGCCGACTTAATGCAAACTTCCTGGATGTCGCGCAGAGTGCCCGGCCCGCGCATGATCGGTCTAAAAATACCGGTAATGAAAAATATGAATTTTTTAACGATCCCGAGCGAATTTAAAACACCCCAGCGGTACATCGACGGAAAAAGTTTTTGATAGTAAAAAACAACCGGCCTCGGCGCCTTCACGCTTTCAATAAACGCAACAAGTTCTTTGTGCGAGCGCTTCCACGACTCGGGTGAGGCCACAACGACAATTAATTCGGCCGCGGTCCGGGCCGCCGA
The DNA here is from genome assembly GCA_043769795.1 of Pseudobdellovibrio sp. Classification (GTDB taxonomy): domain Bacteria; phylum Bdellovibrionota; class Bdellovibrionia; order Bdellovibrionales; family Bdellovibrionaceae; genus Pseudobdellovibrio. Next base: position 1,402 of record JAYVIY010000319.1, read on the forward strand.
CTGACTGAGACAGGCCGCAATCAGTTTTTCTTTCTTTTCAGGGCTTTTCACCCAGTAAAAATTCCAGGTCTGGCTATTTGATGAGTTGGGCGCCAAGAGCGCTAGCTCCAGAGCATTCCGGATTGTCTCGGCGGGCACTTTTTTGCCAGTGTACTTTCGGATGCTTCTTCTTTTTTTTATGGCTTCCGCTAATTCCATAGGTTTTCCGAGTTCATATTATTTTCCCTTTTTTAGAAAAGTCGGTAGTTTACGGATCGACCTTTTTTTTCACCGAATTTCAGCACTCCGAAGCTGACCAGTTCGGCCAGATCGCGCTTGGCCGACTCACGGCTGGTTTTACAGATATCGACATATTCACGATTAGTCATTTCACATTTTTCGTCCAGCATTAAATTGAGAATTTTTCGTTGGCGCGAATTGAGATCGAAAGTCGATGCAGATTTCCAAAAGTGTTCTGACTGCTGATTTTTGTCGGCAATTGCGTAAGACGATCTGACCGCCACTAAATAGAGTTCGAGAAAGTAAAGCATGTAATTTGTTAAATCACCCATTCCGAGAGCGCAATTTTCTACCTGATGGAGAACCGAATTTTTATTTTCTGATAATTGAACGGCGATGTCGTAGGTGCGAAGCGGGGAGTTTTCGCTTTGTTGGAGAGCCAGTTCGCAGAGCGCGCAGGCAATGTCGTAATTACCGTCTTCAAAAGGAGAGATAAACAAAAACCACAGAAAGGCCAGAGCCGAACGCAAAACTGGATCCATCTCCACTGGTGGCTCGCGCCACCAGTGGAGGTACTTTTGTAATTCCTCATTCAGGTGTTTGTTGGGGAGGGACGTCCTGATGAGGTCTTTGTTTCTGAAGTCAGCTATCTTAATTTTTTTTATTCCGGAGTAGCCGGTAGGGAAGAGCGAGGCTTGCCAGCCATTAAGTCGATCGGTAGTTAAATCAAAAGTTTTCAAATCGGCGTAAATCGCTCCTTTGGTATCTGAAAGTTCGAAAGAATGCACAAAATTCGAAGAAAGGGATAGCAGTCGGCCTTGCTCGAAACGAGCTTTAACCAAAAGGTCAAATAGCGCAGAGTTGCTCCAGCTGAATGAGGGCCAATTGGCCTTTTCCCATAATTGAGTCATAAAGTGACCCAATTAAACGGCCTAATTGGGTCAAACGCAAGACTTTTTTATATAAATCGAAATCAAATTGACAGGTTGGAGGTCGAAATGGCACAAACACAGTTCGTTTAATAGATAAGTAAGTTCAAACAATTAGATAAAGTGAGGATGCATGTACGCAATTATCAAAACTGGCGGTAAGCAATATAAAGTTCAGGCCGGTGACGTATTACAGGTTGAAAAATTAGATCAGGATTTAGGTTCGGAATTCACAATTTCTGAAATCTTAATGATCGGCGGAGACAAGGCCCATGTAGGAACCCCTCTAGTTAAAAATGCAAAAGTTACTGTTGTTGTAACTAAGCAGGCAAAAACTAAAAAAGTTATCGTTTTCAAAAAGAAACGTCGCCAAGGTTACAGAAAATTCGGAACTCATAAGCAGAATTTCACCGAATTATTTATTAAATCAATTACTTCACCAGATGGCCAAGTTTCTAAAACTGATGCTACTCCTGTAGTAAAAGATATGGCTGCATTACGCATAGAAAGAATTGAAAATAAAGTAGCTGATCATAAAGCCCGTGTTTCTGTAAGAAACTCTGATGTTGATGAAGCTGTACTTTCAAAACCTGCGAAAAAAGCAGCAAAAACCCCTGCTAAAAAAGCTGCGCCAAAGAAAGCGAAAACCGTTTCTAAGCGTTCAGTAAAAAAAGCAGCAACTAAAAAAACAGCAAAGAAAACTAAAAAATAATTTATTAAACTTTAAAACGGAGTAAACAATGGCAAGTAAAAAAGCTGGTGGTAGTACCAAGAATGGTCGAGATTCCCAACCGAAGAATCTAGGCGTTAAGAGATTCGGTGGACAATTAGTTAAATCAGGAACAATCCTTGTTCGTCAGCGTGGAACTAAGTTTCACACCGGCAACAACGTTAAAATGGGCCGTGATCACACAATTTATGCTGTGATCGAAGGTCATGTTAAGTTCGAAAGATTTGCTAAAGACAGATTTAAAATCAGCGTTTATCCAAAAGTAGCAGCGTAAACAATTTTAAATTTCAAGTAAATATTATAGAAGGAGCTCTCAAGGCTCCTTTTGTTTTGTCTTCGAGCTGCTAAAATCTTATACTGAAAGTACTTATGAAATTTGTCGATGAAGTTAAAATTACAATAAAGTCTGGCCGTGGCGGCCCTGGTTCAAAAAGTTTTCGAAGAGAGTCTTACGCTCCTCGCGGTGGCCCTGACGGCGGCAATGGCGGTAAGGGCGGAGATGTTGTTTTCAAGGTTTCACGCCATATTAATTCATTGATGGACTATAAAAACATGCGAACCTACTCGGCTGAAAACGGTGAGCCCGGTGCCGGTTGCGATATGTTCGGTGCTGACGGTCAAGATTTAGTCATGGTTGTTCCAGAAGGATCAGTCATCAGAAGTTCTGAAGGCGAAGTGTTGTACGATCTGGCCGGAATGGAAGAAGTTAAAGTTCTTTCGGGCGGACGCGGCGGCAAAGGTAATGTATTTTTTAAAACCAGCGTGAACCAGGCTCCTGAGCATGCTCAGCCGGGCGAAGAGGGCGAAGCTCTCGATTTAATTTTAGAACTCAAGTTAATTGCAGATGTGGGAATTATTGGTTTTCCAAATGCCGGAAAATCAACTTTGATCTCGCGTATTTCATCGGCAAAACCCAAAATTGCAGACTATCCTTTTACGACCCTAACTCCAAATCTCGGAGTGGTTAAAGTTGGTGATTACAGTACCATCGTGGTTGCGGATATTCCCGGGCTGATCAAAGGTGCACACCAAGGTGTGGGTCTCGGAATCATGTTTTTAAAACATATTGAGCGAACGCGGTTATTTTTGCATTTGGTTGACGTGTCGGGCATGGGCGGAAGAGACCCTTTGCAGGATTACGAAGACATTCAGTATGAATTACAGATGTATGACGAAATGAACAAAGATAAAGACGGCTTTTTTCCGTTGATGGAGCGCGAACAAATCGTCGTGCTGAACAAAACAGATGTTCTTTCTAAAGAACAGGTAGAGAAAATAAAACAACAGTTTAAAAAGAAATATAACATCAACAGCTATGCCATTTCGGCGGCGACCGGCAAGCAAATTCAGGAACTCTTGGTTTTTGTTGCCGACAAAGTTTTAAAATCAAAAGATGTTATTTAAGACGAACGGGTAAAATATGAAAATCGGTATATTCGGCGGAAGCTTCAACCCCCCTCACAATGGGCATGTAAATAGTTTAGCAACGGTTCAGAAAAAAATGGGTTTTGATCTCATTCATATTATTCCGAACAATGAAAATCCGCTGAAAATTCCGATGGACGGACCTACTGGCGAACACCGCCTAGAGCTGGCCCGCTTGGCTTTCAGTAGCTATGGAAAGGCATTTCAGATTAATGATTGCGAACTTCGTCGCGGCGGCAAAAGTTACACAATCGATACAGTTAAAGAACTTTTAAAAGAATACAAATCCAGCGAACTTTACCTGATCATCGGTGCAGATAATTTTGAAACTTTCTCTGAGTGGAAAAATTATAAGAAGCTTCTAGAATTAGTTAATATCGTTGTTACAACCCGACCGGGTTACCAGATTCCGGAAAGTGAATCTGAATGGCCAGACTATTTAACTCCGTTAGTGGCTGAAAGCGATTTCGGAACTTTAGAATTAACGACCGGTCGCTCAATTGAATTTATAACTTTAAACGATCTCGATATTTCATCTTCAGAGCTGCGAAAAAAATTAAGAGTCGGACGACCGGCAGATAAATTTTTACCACTGGCTGTAGAAGGGTATATCAAAGAGCATGGTCTTTACAAAACCGGCACCAGTAAAATTGCAAACTTCAAAAATTTTACAGAATTCTGTGCGCAGGTTCTTTTTGATAAAAAAGCCATTGCAGTTAAGGCTTTTGACGTACAATCGGTTTCATCGAGCAGCGATTACACACTGATCGCATCCGGCACCAGCACCCGACATAGTTCATCGATGGCAGAAAATCTCGTGGCGGCAGTAAAGGAAGAGTTCAATGTTTATCCACTAGGAATAGAGGGCGTTGACGAAGGCCGATGGGTTGTTGTTGATTACGGGGCACTTATCGTTCATGTTTTCTATGATTTTGTAAGGCAGGAATATCGACTTGAAGACCTTTGGAAATCAGGAACCGAACTTAAAGTTTCAGATAAAGTTGTTAATAACGTAAAATAATCTTATGAAGTGGGCGCTTTACGATTTCAAAACGGCTAAAGAACCTTGGTTTGAAGAGGCCAAAAATCTTTATGAAAAAAAAATCAAACCGTTTGCGGCTCTGGAAGTTGTGCAGCTTAAAACCCTGAAGGCGGACCGCGAAGACGCTGAACTAAAAAAAAAATTTGAAGCCAAAGTGCTTTTAGAAAAAATAACATCAGACGACTACGTTATTCTTCTAGATGAAAAAGGCATTAGTCAGAACTCAATTGAATTTTCAAAATTGATCAAGTCAGCTCAGGAATCCGGCAAAAAGCGCGGAGTTTTCATAATAGGTGGAGCGTTCGGTGTCAGTGAAGAAATACGAAACAGAAGCCAGAAACTGATCTGTTTGAGCGACATGACAATGAATCACTTGGTTGCAGAAATCATGCTTTTAGAACAGTTCTATAGGGCCTTGACGATTCTGAACCGAATTCCGTACCATAACCAGTAGTCTATTGATAATCAGTTCAGCGACTTTTTTGCAGCGCCATTAGTTATGAATCTAAATTATTTAAAACAGTTTTTAATGAGCCCGGGTTGTCTGAAATGCGGCTCGTTTTTTATTGAAGAAACATTGTTTTGCAAAATTTGTTTTACAGAAGAAATCGAACCGAGAATCAACGCTATGAAGGTTTCACATGTTGAGAAAAACCGGCACTTTTACTTGCTTGAATGGTTTAAAAACGACGGATTTTTTATTGACCAGTTGGTCTATAGATTAAAGTCAGATAATTCACCTGCGGCATGGGCCTTTTATTCAAAGCTGCTTAAATACCTGTGCCCGGTTAATTTTAAAAACTATCATGCGATTGTTCCAATTCCCGGATCAAAAAGTTCTTCAGTGCACTCCTTGGTTTTTGCTCAGGAGTTGGCAAAGCTGACAGGGCTGCCCGTTTTAACTCTCCTTCAAAAAAACAATAGTTTCGAAGAACAAAAAAAGGGGACAGCCGCGCAGAGAAGTCGGCAAAAAATGGCTTGTGTGAAAGAACAGAAGTTTGAACAATTTACAAAATTCGTTTTTGTTGACGATGTTCTCACGACTGGACAGAGCTTTTTCCAGTCAAATTTGGCCCTAAACGGCCAGTTTGAAAACATAATTCTGACGTTATTCTATAGACCCAAATTGCAATAGCTTCGCGCTTGTTGTTTAACTACGTTTTTGGTATAAAAAACCATGAAAATTTACCTGATTTTAATGCTGTCACTGAGTACTTTTATTTCTGAAGCCGCGAACTCTGTTCCGGCGAAATTACTTCAGAAGACTCTAGAAAAATACTCCGCCGCGACCACAATTCAATTTGATATTAAAAAGACCGATGAAAAAATAATTCTCGGTACCAAGACGGAATCTAAGGGCGTGCTTAAATTTCAAAAAGATAAAATCTATATTTTGCAGGATGGCGAAAAAAAAGTTGAAATTTTTTATGCCGGCAAAATTTTATCATTGGTTGAATATCCAGATGCTGATTTCGGGCCTTCGGGAAACCGTAAAGTAACTATATTAAAAAACACGTCTCCGCCACTCATTAAGAGTTTGCTGGACCTTTTCTCTAATCCGAAAAATTTTGCAAAAGAATTTTCTGTAGTCTCTGAGAAGAGCGCTGAAGACTCAGTCGTTATAGAGCTCAAGCCGAAACAGAGTAATATTAAAAATCTGATTTTAAAGGTTAAAGCCGCTGATTTTACGCTGACTGAAATGTCTTTCGTTGATGATGTGGAAACCCGAACCACTCTTCAATTCAGTAATTTAAAACTTAATATCAAAATGAAAAAAGCGGATTTTCAATATAGATCGCTTAAAACGGATGAGGTTATGACCCAATGAAAACACAAACCGAAGTTACGCAAAAAAAAGTACATTTTATCAGTTTGGGCTGTCCGAAAAACCTGGTCGATAGCGAAATAATGGCCGGCACTTTAATGAAAGACGGTTTCAGTGTGGTTTCTGAGCCCGAAGAAGCGGATACAGTTGTGGTTAACACCTGTGGCTTCATCGAAGATTCGAAAAAAGAATCAATTCAGAAGATACTTGATATGGCTGAACTCAAACAAGAGGGAAAAATTAAAAAAATCGTCGTGGCCGGTTGCTTAACTCAAAGATACAAGACCGACCTTGTCGAAGGCCTTCCCGAGGCCGATTTGTTTATTGGTTCAGGCGAGTTTCAGAACGTTGCTGAAATTCTCAGAAATCATGAAAAAGGTGAAAAGAAAAAAACTTTCTTTAACCTTCCTACTTTTCTTCAGGAAGAAGGTACCCCGCGGGTAAATTCTCAGCCCAGACATCGCGCCTATTTAAAGATTTCTGAAGGCTGTATGAAGCGCTGTGCATTCTGCGCCATTCCTTTGATACGGGGAAATCTGCAGTCACGAAAATTAGATAATGTGGTCAACGAAGCCAAGCTTCTGGCCGCCAGTGGAGTTAAAGAGCTTATTATAATCAGCCACGATTTTACCGATTACGGACTTGATCTGAAACGAAAAGAAGAAACGGCAAAGGAATCGCCTGTGGAATTACTTCGTTTATTGGCGGAAGTTGACGGCATAAAGTGGATTCGGCTGTTGTATCTTTATCCGGATGGGATAACTTCTGAAATGATTGAATTGATGAAGAGCAACGACAAGTTTGTTAAATATTTTGATATGCCTCTACAGCATATCAACGACAATGTATTGAAACGTATGAATCGTAAAATGACCC
>JAYVIY010000320.1:0-3137 GCA_043769795.1 Pseudobdellovibrio sp.
TCAGTCAGTTGTTCGATCAATTCATTTTGTTTTGAAATGAGTAATGAATAGGCCACCATGGCAGGAATTGCTACGGCCAATCCTAAAGCGGTGGTGTACATTGATACGGCAATACCGCTTGCAAGTAAGGCCTGTTTCATTGCTGGGTCGGCCTGCGCAACCGCCTGAAACGATAGAATCAAACCATGAATTGTACCTAATAATCCCAAAAGCGTTGCTACGTTCGCTAACATTGAAAGGTAGTGAAGGCGCTTCGTGTAAAGCGGCATCACTTCCGACATGGCAATGTCTTGAGCCTGAAAAATAGTTTCGTCATCGCGATCTGATTTTTCCAAAATCATTTTAAAAGCGTGCGCCAGAGGCTTATCTTCAAGTTGTGCGCAGACGACCACCGCTTCTTCGTGCTTTCGACTGAGTACGAGAGTCTGTATTTTACTGGTGAAATCTTCCACATTCATGGTGTATTTAAAATAGAAAGTGCGGGCTCTTTCGATAACCAAGGCAACGACTGCGCCTCCGGTCAGCATGATAATCCAGCCCACTAATCCTGATTGTTGAATAAAATTAAAAAAACCTGTCATCGTATCCTCCGTGTTAGTTATTAAATTTAATTAAGCGGCAGCCTGTTGTATCCATTTTAGAATGAGCTTTTCGCCGACGTCCTGTACTTCATTGAACTTCACTGCGTAATAAAGCCCTGATTTTGCATTTAAACGCTGTTTCGAGTAATTTTTTCGGATAATTTCGCACTCCACATTAAAAGGCGAGCCTTTTTCATCTCTGATTTTGATGTGCAATTTGATCTTATCGCCTACCTGCACGAGTGGTGAATTCAGAAGGCAGAGGGCTCCGCTCTTTGAAAGAGAAACGATTTCACCATCGAAGAACCTAATCATATTGTGACCCATAACCGGAATCTTCACATCGATACGGTCGTTCTTTCTTTGTATGAAAGACGAAAGATAATCCGATTCTTTTTGCAGCAAGAGTTCAAAACGGTCCTTGCTGAATTCTTCCAGTTGATAAATAGGTGTCCAATTCTCTAAGTGCTCAGCCCATACATAATTAAAATCCATCAACTGGTTTGATTGAATCATCTTGATGACCGTTTTGTAATCGTAAGGTCCATACTTGATTTCGCCCATTAACACATACCAATTTGAGTTTTCGGTTTTCAATGCCATCTCCTTAATTCAGACTTTCAGGGTCAAAGTTAATAGTCACTGCCGCACCGGCGACCGGAATAAATGTTCCATGTACTGAAACCGAGTTACTGGCTGAATCATAAGTCCAGCCGTTCGTTGCGTCTTGTGGGATCAACACACCCTCAATAATCACGCGTAACGATGACACGATCGGAGTTCGTGTAAGAAAGAACTGGGCCTTTATCTGCTCTGCAATGTGAGTACTGATATTATTGAGAACCGTATCGAATGTGCTGCAGATTGAATTTTTTGAACCACCCGTAGCATCTGCTAAATCCATGTAGCGGGTTCCGATTTTGCGCCCTGATCCTAAAGCGGTCTTACAAGCATTATCAAGAATAGAAATTGTCGATACGTGAAAATCAACGTTGGCCTGACCATTAGTAAAACTTGTAAGAAATGATTTGTAGCTAGCCACCGAGTGAAGAGTCGACTGCGAATACGACTCGTTCAAATTAATATCATCGTGAGAAAAATCTTCTTCGTCAGATACGATGATAACAGATAAAAAAGCAGAGGGCCGGTGAAATCCGACGTTAAGTGAGCTATTTAGTGCCGCTTTAAAGCTAGCGAAGGCCCGTTCGTCGCCGCTTCCCGCAGTTCCTACGTTAATATTCTGGGCAAAAGCTGCTTCGATGTTCGGTGTGGTGCTTTCAAGCACATAGAGTTTAGGGGTGGTGCCGGATTTAAATTTAGTTTGATTCACATTGCACAATGAACAACCTGAACTAACAAATTGATCGCCGTAATAAGCATCCGTGGTCGTTACGGCGATTCTGTAGTCATAACCTTTAGAATTAAAATAGCTGATAAAAGACGGAAAATTGTTAGCGAGGCTTGTCTGTGAAGAACTCATTGAGCCTGAATTGTCCACGACAAACAAGACATCTATTTTTCTCGGTTCAAAGGTCACTTGCTGCTCAAATTGCGCAGAAGTTGATAGTACCGAAAAATTGCTACCGCCCTTATCGCAACCTAGAATCGACATAATTCCTATTGCTCCGATTTTTGCTAAATTATTTCTTTTCACGGTATCCTCCTGATACCTCTCGTCGCTAAATTCCGGCGATAAATCTTTTATCATCCATGATTCTTTTGATTGAGAGTGTTTTTAGTCTATGCCTATAAGTTGCAAACGCGAAACAACCCGCAACTTACCGTAATTGATGAGAAATTATTTGGAGTGAACTCTTTTGAGACAATCTAAATGACTGAAATGATTCAAAATTAGAAATAAATCAAAAAACTTAAAAAAAATCTTTGAAAAAAGATTCGACAGTATTTTGATACTTCATTTTGCAATGTTACGAATTTCGTAAAAATTTTTGTCGTTTTATTTAGTGTTTCGTTTAGCAAGAGTCCAGAGATGTTCTTTTTCAACAGCGGATAATTTAACAAACTCGTCCAGTGATTTTGAGATTTCGACCATTTTTTCGAATCTTCTGATAAAGCGGCGATTGGCTTCGCGAAGTGTTGATTCCGGCTCTGCATTCAGGTGCCGAGCCAGTTGCGCCACTGAAAAAAGCACATCGCCCAGTTCATGTTCAATGTGATTTTGATCCTTTTCTTCCATGGCGGCTTCGAGCTCTGCAATTTCAGCTTTCACCTGAGTGAGCACCTGGCGGGGATCGTTCCAGTCAAAGGCAAATTTCTCGGTTCTTTCACCGATTTTATGAGAGCGCTGTAGTGAAGGCAGGCTGGGCGGCACATTAAAGAAGTCCTTTGAAGCGGGCTTGTCTTTCTTTTCGAGCCGCTTAATTTCTTCCCAGTTTTTAATAACCTCGTTACTGTCAGTAACCTTTACGTCAGAAAATACATGGGGGTGACGTCTGACAATTTTACTCGTAATCCCTTCGATTACATCCTCAATATTAAAGGCCTTACGTTGTTCGGCAATTTCAGCGTGCAGAACAACTTGAAATAAAACATCAC
>JAYVIY010000321.1:0-3136 GCA_043769795.1 Pseudobdellovibrio sp.
AATTGCACGGCAACAATCACTCCGACTGCTGATCAGAACGGATCTGTGAATCTTACTTTCCGCGTTTCGGATTCTGAACCACTGTTCATGGATCAGACTTTTGCGGTAACGGTTAATCCGATTAATGATGCACCGATCATCAGTTCCATCGCGGTTCAAAATGTTAAATCAGATTCTTCTTTAGTAGTAAATTATACGATATCAGATATTGACAGCACTTTAAACTGTAGCAGTTCAGTGACTGTAACTTCGGGAACAATCGCCGTGCTTCCGACTGCAGACATTACTAAAGGGGGCACCGCTCCCAATTGTACTTTAACCATTGCGCCAAGTTTAAATGTAGCTGGCACTTCAAACATCAGCGTGACTGTTACCGATGGAATCTTGAGTGCGAACAGACAATTTGTTCTGACTGTAATAAATGTGACTTCTATTGCAGTCAGCCCTTCGGCCTTATCACTTGCGGTGAGTGGGGTTTCACAGATCACCGCAAGTGCAAACTATTCTGATGCTTCTGCAAGCAGCATCACAACTAATGCGGGCACGTCATGGTCTTCATCAAGTCCGGCCAAAGCAACGGTAAATAATACTGTCGCAAAAGGGCAGGTTACCGGCGTTGCAAACGGAACAACCAACGTAAGTGCGACCTATAAAGGTTTAAGTTCTGGGAATTCAGCGATTACAGTTATAACTGCGACTTCCGTCTCTGTATCAACGGGTTCCGTTACCGGTGGAGTCGGCTCACAAACATTTGTTTCTGCGACGGCACAAGATGGAGTTTCATCATTCGACGTTACGGCAACCGGAGTTTGGACAACTTCAAATGCTGCGGTTGCAACAGTTTCGAACGGAGTAATAAGTTATGTAGCTGCGGGCAGTGCCGTTGTTACAATAACCTATGCAGGTCTGTCGGCAACTGTGAATGTTACGGTACTGAATAAGTCTTTGGTTTCGATTGCTGTAACTGCTTCGGGCGGAGCATCGAGCGTGCAAGTGAATGGAACTAAAAATTTGATTGCCACGGCCACCTATTCCGATGCATCAACCCAAATTGTTACAAATTCTGCAACTTGGTCTTCAACAAATACCTTGGTTCTGACGGTATCAAATACTTTACCATATATTGGCCGAGTTACTGGCGTAGCGGGCGGAACCAGTACCGTAACAGCAACTTTGGGCGCGTTTTCAGGAAATCTATTAATGACAGTGAACGCTGTAAGCCTTACCAGTATTACAATTACGCCTGATGACGCATTAGTTACTTCAGGAGCCAGTTACGGCCTGCATGCTACTGGAACATATTCAGACGCTAGTTCTGCAGATGTAACAGAAATGGTAACATGGGCTTCTTCTAACACAGCAGCTGCAACAATCAGTAATACTTCTGGGTCAAATGGTGTTGCGACAACTCCGGTCTTTGCAGGATACAAAACAACAAACATAACGGCCACACTGTCATCAATTACTGGAACCACGCCTTTCGGAGTTAATGGAGCGACGATTTCGTCAATCGCGATTACGCCGTCTGTTACTGTAATGCCAAATGAAACTTATCAATTGCGGGCTTATGCCAACTTATCCGACGGAGGAGTAATTGATCTCACTGAGTTTGCCATTTGGTCGAGTGGCACAGTCGCTAATGTCAGCGTGAGTAATTCTCTTGGCTCAAAAGGTTTGATCACCGGAGTTGCAAACGGCACTTCGACAATCACTGCGTTGTTCAACGCCGTAAGCGGAACTCGAGTTGTTACGGTTGCAGGAAGTTCTGCTTTAACCGAAATCGGAATTGGTTTAACCGGAAGTTACTACAATTGGACAGGAGGCGCTCCTCCTGCCAGTCCATTCTTAGTCGGTAATAAAAAAGGCCAACGTATTGATGCTAAAGTTAATTTTGCCTGGGCCCTCGGAAGTGCACCAATGGGTGTAAGCGATATGTTCTCTGTGCGCTGGACCGGTTTCTATAAGGCAACTTCCGCAACAAATTATTTTTGCACCTATTCAGATGACGGCGTTCGAGTGTGGGTGAACGGTGTTCAGATAATTAATAATTGGACTGAACACAGCCCGACCTGGAATTGCTCGGGAAATGTCGCATTAGTCGCTGGTACAAAATATGCTGTGATCATAGAGTACTATGAAAATGGCGGCGGTTCAGAAGCGCACTTTACAAGATCGTCAGTTAGTGCTGCAGACGCGCAAAATACATCTACACGAGCGGTTCCTCAGATTGATTTATATCCTCAATAATTAATAATCTATGCTTTCAAAAGCAAAAAAATGCGTCAATGAAAGCTCTTCAAGTTAGCTTCAGTTAATTGTCGCACGGCTTCTACAAACAGGGCCTGGCACTAATAGAAATGTTTTGCTATCATCGGCCGGAAGCTGGCTTTTTTAGGAGGCATGTTATGGATTCTGTTTATGGATTTTCGGTGAAGCGGATTAACGGCGCGAGCGCAACTTTAAACGACTACAAAGGTAAAGTTCTACTCATAGTTAATGTGGCTTCCGAGTGTGGCCTGACTCCTCAGTACGATGCCCTTGAAAAGCAGTACGAAAAATATCATGAGAAAGGCTTTGAGATTTTGGGTTTTCCTGCAAACGAATTTGGTGCGCAAGAGCCCGGAAGCAACAACGAAATTCAAGAATTCTGTAGATCCAAATTTGGGATCAAATTTCCGATGTTTGAAAAGGTGGTTGTAAAAGGCGAAGCTCAGCATCCACTCTTTCGTTTTCTGACTGAAAAAAAGCCCGACGCCATTTTGGGTGAAGGTCCTTCGTTTGAAGAAAAACTGAATGGATACGGGATCACTCGCGAAAAAAAGAACGATATCCTTTGGAATTTCGAAAAATTTTTAATTGATCGAGCCGGTAAAGTTATCGCCCGTTTTTCACCTGACTTAACTCCTGATGACCCCCTCATTATCAATGCTATTGAGAAAGCGTTGTAAGTAATTGAGTGATTCTGCTAAGTTTTGAAATTGAAATAATTGGCGGACACGAGAAGATGAATTTCAAACCTCATGCTTAAAATATGGACAAAGCTTAAATATTTTAACTCAAATTACTCGCGGGTTCATGTTCAAAATCGCGCAAAGCCTTCTTTTGTTCTAATCTTTGAGTTGAAGCTTTCAATGTC
>JAYVIY010000322.1:0-8379 GCA_043769795.1 Pseudobdellovibrio sp.
TGATGGCTTTTCTCATGGCCGCAAATTCTTTTTCATCCTGCAGGGCCTCCGGAAATATCATATCTGCACCGGCGTCTACATACGCTTTGGCGCGATCAATGGCTTTTTCAAGTCCTTCGCTGGCCCGGGCGTCGGTTCGGGCAATCAACAGAAAATTTTCATCCAATATTTTACCTTGAACTGCGGCTTTTATTTTTTTAAGCATTTCATCGGTCTGTACAATTGATTTATTGTCGAGGTGCCCGCAGCGTTTCGGATTCATCTGATCTTCAAGATGACAACCACTGAGCCCCATTTCGATAAATTCCTGTATGGTGCGGGTTACGTTCATGGGTTCGCCCCAACCGGTGTCTGCATCAATAATCGACGGAAGTGAAGTGGTTCTTGAGATCTGACGACCCCTCTGTGCCACCTCAGTTAAGGTGGTTAAACCAATGTCTGGATAACCCAAATCATTTGAAACAACTGATCCTGATATGTAGACCCCTTCGAAGCCTTTTTTCTCGATCAGCATGCTGACTAAGGGTGAAAATGAACCGGGAAACTGTAAAAGCTTTCCGGTCTTAAGACTATGACGAAGGTTTTTTCTTTTTTCAGCAGGAGAAGTTGTCGGAAACATCATTTAGAAAATTCCTTTTTGATCACGCTTATTGCTGACTAATTTATCAATCGGAATTTGAACATTTAATTGCTGAATTTCGGCCGCAGTTAATTCAGGAAGTCGTTCGCAGAGAGAAATAAAGCGGTTGCGTTCTTCTTTGCTGATGATTTCAGAAGTAAGTGTATCAAACTTTTTGATGTAGTCTGCGCGCTTGAATGGTCGCGCTCCGGCCGGATGGGCATTGGCTACGCCAAGTTCATCGACAATTTTCTGACCATTGTTCATGATAATCTCTACCTGACCGCCGAATCTTTTCTTATTCGGGTCAACGTCGTGATAAGCATCAGTCCACTTTTTATCTTCAAGAGTCTTGATTTTATGCCACAATCTTACGGTGTCGGCGCGGTTAGCACGTTCGGGTGTGTAAGAGTCAACATGGTGCCAAGTTCCGTCCTGCAAAGCCACTGCAAAGATGTACATGATTGAGTGATCTAAAGTTTCGCGGGAGGATTTAGGATCCATTTTTTGTGGATCATTGGCACCGGTACCGATAACATAGTGAGTGTGGTGAGACGTATGGATGATAATTTCTTTGATATCATCAAAGTTTGTAATCTTTGTTTTCATACGTGCGGCTAAATCAATCAGTGCCTGAGACTGATATTCTGCTGAATGCTCTTTTGTATAGGTTTCAAGGATCGCTCTTTTTTCTTCGCCTAACTCAGGTAGACTGACAGTGTACTGACCATCTTTTCCATCAAGCATATAAGCCACAACTGAATCTTCGCCTTCGTAAATCGGAGACGGAGCGCCTTCGCCGCGCATGCAACGATCAGTGGCTTCGATAGCCAATTTTCCGGCATGGGCGGGAGCAAATGCTTTCCAAGATGAAATTTCGCCTTTGCGGGACTGACGGGTCGTGAAAGAAACATGAACAGCTTGCTGAATAGCCTGAAAAACAATTTCAGTGGGTAAATTAAGCAAGGCGCCGATACCGCCGGCAGAGGCTGGAGCTAAGTGTGCGATATGATCTTTTTTATGTTTATGAAGGCATATTGCTTTTACAAGATCGACCTGAATTTCATAAGCGGCAACAGCGGCGCGGATAAAATCTTTGCCGGTTTTACCCATCTGCTGAGCTACGGCCAAAATAGGTGGAATGTTATCTCCGGGATGTGAGTAGTCAGCAGCAAGAAACGTATCGTGGTAATCAAGTTCACGAACAGCGGTGCCATTCGCCCAAGCGGCCCATTCACAAGAGAATTTTTGATCATTCGGCATTCCAAAAACCGTGGCTCCGCCAGCGCGGGGGTGCGAAAGCGCCATAGATCTAGCCGAAGCAACAGGGTGACGGTTAGAGGCGGCAATTGCAACTGCGGCATTATCGATAACACGATTAATGACCATGTCGACGACATCTTCTTTGATGATTGCATTATCGGTACAGAGTTCAGCCATTTTCCAGGCCAGTTGATCTTTTCGCTCGAGTTTTTCAGATGAAGGGTAAACGCGCAGTTTATGTTGACGCATAAGTTCTCCTAAGTTCGTTTTAAAATCTATTTTTCTAATTTAACCTTTAGAAAATAGCTTAGAAAACGCCGACCGACAAATGAAATGCGCCATCGGATTCGCCTGCTTTTTTATTTAGCTTTTGTGCGTATTCAAGACTTAACGGGCCCACTGGAGTATTATATCTGATGCCAAATCCTACGGCATCGCGCCAATTATATGTGAAGTTTACGCCTTCTATTTGCACGCGGCCGCCATCGTAGAAAATGGCCCCCGCTAAATCGTATTTTACACTGATCGGAAACCTAAGTTCAGATTTGACTAATTCGTAGCTCGAACTGGTATTCAAGCGATAGGATGCACCGATATCTGCGGTGGTCGGAAAAAATTCGGAAGATTCAAATCCTCTTATTGTGGTCCGGCCACCCAATAAGAAACCCCTTTTATCGAACGGAATACCTTCCCGCTGAGTTTCAAGATCTTTTAAGTAACCGCCCTGGAGTGATTGCGCAAATACCATACCCGTGGATTTAACTGGAAAATAGTGAGTGGTCTGCGCGATGATTCGATAGAAATCATCTACATTATTATTACCGAAAGACTCTGCGGCATACTCTAAAGAAATACGCGAAAAACTTCCTTTGGTGGGGTTGAATAAATTGTCTCGGTAATCAATATCGAGGGTAGGGCCAATTGAACCAATAACAAGACTTTCACCGATGTACCCATACTTAATTTCATCATCAGAAGAAATTCCGTGGTCTTTGAATGTTGAAACTGAATAGGAAAAAATGCCTGTAATATGCGAACTGAAATCCTGCTCAAGCGAAAACACCGCTGCATTAGCTTCACTAACTTTATTAATTCTGACGTCAGCGATGGTATTGGCTCTAGTAGCACTGGTTCGAAATCGCGTTCTCGTGCCGAACAAATACGGAAAGACAAATCCGAAAGTATGTTTTTGTTCAAGGTACTTAATATCTGCAAAATTATAGTTGAGCTCTGAACGGAATGAGGCACCGATACCCCAGCCTTGAAAATTTCGGTACGCCACTCCAGCATAACCGTGCAGGGTGCCGCGATTTTCGTCGGTTAAACCCACACCCAAAACTCGTACTCCGGGATCACGTTCGACCACCTTGACCACCACACTTCTTTGGGCAATAGGCGTTCCCTTTTCAAGAGTACTGATTTCAACAGAGTTAAAATGGCCGGTTCGTTGCAGGCGCGATACCGATTCTTCAACTTTTTCTGGAGTTAAAATGTCTCCTATTTTGAAATCAAGTTCGATCAGAATTAACTTATCTTTAGTGCGGCTATTTCCTTCGGTGACAATCGATTGAACCTCGACGCGGGGGCCTTCTTTAATTTCGAAATTCAGATCAATTTTTGAGTTGTTATCTGTGTAAGTCACGAGATCGGTATTTTCATTAAGCAAAGCATATTCGATGTAACCGGTTTTCTCATAAAATGACTTGATATTGTAAAGGGCTGATTCCAGCTGAATCAGACTGAGGCTCTGATTAATGCTAATACCTGAGATTTGCTTGACCAATTCTCTGTTCGCGTCGCTGACTCCTTTAAAACTCATGCTGTTGATCCGAACCTGCTGCCCCTCTTCGATCTGAATTACGACAACGCCGCTACTTGGGCTTTCGCGGATTGTTGAAATAAAAACCCGAGCTAGTTTCGCATTAACGAAGCCGTCGTTCTGCAAAAAAATCAGAAGATTTTTGGCTGCTTGCTCGATATCTTCCTTTATGAATAATTTGTCCTGAACGGCCGCTGAGGCCAACTCGTAGAATTTTTCTTTATAAAAACTTTCATCTCGTGAAATCTGACCGGTGATTCGGAAATCAGAAATTTTTGTATAGGGCCCTTCATCTGGGATTAAAGTCAGAAAAATACGTTCGTCTTTTCTGACTTCATAAAAAGGTACATTCACATGGGGATAGCCCTTAGCCATATAGTGGGCTTTGAGTCTTTCAACGAGTTCGGCTGCAATATTCTGTTCTTTTGAAGTGAACGTGCCAAGTTTCAATACGTCATCTTCCAGACTGATGTGGTCAGAATGTTTACTTTGCACTTCAACATGGTAGCGCTGTGATATGCTGAGTTTAAAGAGTACTTTCGCGGTTAATTCATCGGCAGAAAATATAATCTGTGGAGATGGCACCGGCGTTAAATAATAGCCATTGCCGCTTAAGAGCGAGCGCAATTTCTGAGAAATCTTGTTGAGATTCTCTTGATTCAGGGTCGACAGTCTGAAATTTCGGCGCAGATATTTTTCGATGTCTTTTTGAATAGATTCGTCACCGAGATTATCGAGTTTAATGTCGACTAATTTTGTTTTTTCTTTCTTAACTACTGTGAAAGTAATATTTTTAATGACCGTCGATTCAGGTACAATGGAATAGCTGACCTGGGCAAATCGATAGCCCTGCTCGCGGTAGTATTGGCTCAACTTGCCCGATCCGTTTTTAAGATTTTCTTCATCCAGAATGTTATTTATATTCAGGCCCATGAGGCTTAAGGCTTCGGTGTCGGATAAAATCGAAAGCCCTTCAAAAGTAATTTTTTTAACTTCCGGAGAAATTTCACCGACCAATAGTAAATCATTGTTAACATTGTTTTTAACGAGTTTAAGACTGTTGAAGTGAAAATTATCATCTAACTTCTTTAAAATTTCATTGAGGTTTTCTAAATCGAGATCTCGGCGCTTTAATTCTGGAACCATCTTTACCAGCCGCGAAGCCATGTCGACTGGCCAGTCTTTTAAACTGATCGAATATTTGATTTCAGCTGATAAAACCGAAATCGAAAATGTCAGAAGTAGTGCCGTTAGAAAAATTCTCATTTGAATTCATCCCGGAATTCTAGGTCAAATCCGAGAATACCTTTATTATTACTGTTGGTATTCGATATTTGATCTTGCTGCGAAGTATCTTTGTTCTGGTAATTCAGCAAAAGCGAAACATTGCTATTGTAGAGATATTGCAATTTAATTTCCTGATTCTGATCATTGCCCGTAAAGGGTTTTGAATAAGACGCATTAAACTTATCTGAAAGTTTTTTACTGACCACCACTTTTGGAACGGCAATGTTCTTCGTGCTGTCGACTGAAGGCGCTAGTTGTACAGTAAGGCCCAACTTCTCTTGAATTTTTTTATTCAACTGAGATTGGTTGCTGATGGCAGCCAGAACTTCTAGGCCGGTTTGTTTTTGTTGGGTCTCGGAACTGAGATTGTGATCGGTCTGAGAGGTTACGCCCAAGGCGAGTAATGAAAAGAGATCTGGCTCTGAAAGCGGCGGCTGACTGGTGGGTTTAATCGATAGATTTTTTGCCGATCCCTGCACCAATAAATTGATATCATAATCAGAAATCCGTGCATTGCCTGAAATGTAAATATCGGGATTGATCTCTTTGGTCTGTTGAAAATTAATTGAAGCTGTTTGAATGTTGAAAGGTTTATCTTTAAAAATTAGTTTTGATCCCGGTTTTATATCTATTTTACCCTTTATAATCGGAGTTTCAGGGCTGCCACTGATATTCAGAAGGCCTACGGCTTCGCCTTCGATCAATTTATTCTTTATAATCACACCTCTTGAAACATCCACATTGATATCGAGCGCGAGCGACGGAGACAATTGTTCAAACTGTTTCGGAGGCAGAAACGAACTGGCTTTCAATGACTGGGTTTGGGTGGTACCGGCTTCAAAATCTTTTTCCACCAAACCGTGCGAAACTTTGTAATCGATTTTTAATTCGTAGGGAAGCCAGTTGCCGGTAAATAACACGCTGGCCTTTCCGGCCGTTGCAATCTGATCCGGAAAGTTGAGTTCAATGTTGTCGGCGACGGCGCGTAAGTTCACTTGGATATTTTTGGGACCTAAAATTTCGATCTGACCGATTCCGGTTACGTCGCTCTGCCCGAATTGGCCTGTAATGTCGCTGAGAAAAATTTTTGATTTTGAAAACTCGATCGGGGTATTCAGGCTTTCTATGGCTTGCGGGAAGCCTTTCATCGATACGCTGCCGTCAGTGAGTTCACCTTCGCCCAGCAATTCAAAAGAAGATTCTTTCAGTAGCACCTGACTATCGATTACTAAATTTCCGCCGAGACTCTGAGCGAATGGCACCAGAAAGTGCAGTAGGCGGAGGTTAAGATCGGCTTTAACGCTCAACCTCACCTGATTCGAATTGTTCTGGTTCATTTTGACAGTCAGATAATTTTCTTTGTCGATGAGGCTCAAATTTTCCATCTGAGAAAAACCATTTTTAAAAATTAGACTGCTGGGGCGTTCAAGCCTCAATCCCTGTTTGCCACGCTGTAAAAGAAATTCGGTTATCTTTATGTAGCCGTCGGCCGAAGAAAGCTTACGATCTTTTGAACTCAGATCTATTTCTGCATTCAAACGTGAAGTGTAATCGGCGCCGGGTTGCGGAATTGAAACCAGCGGCAGTAAAAAAAGCGGGTTCAGATCGTGAATCAACACTTTAGCTGAAAAACTGTTGCGAGGGTCCCAGGGCCAGATAAAATCAGACTGAATCTGGCGTCCGAAGAATTGTCCGCTGAAATTAAGAGAATTCTTATTGATTCGAAGCTTGCCCTGAGAGTTCGGATAATCCACCTTATCGTAAGAAACCTGATTAAGAGTAAAGTTAGCGAAAACCTCAGGAAGGCTGATGGGCCCGGTGATCTGACCTTCCGCATAGCCAATTCCGGCTATGGCCGGAGCATAAGAAATAATACGATCAGTTTCTTCTAGTAACAGGGGGTTGACCTTAATTTTAAGATTCATTAAGGGATCTTTCGGAAGCGTATTGATATATCCCGAAATGACCAGATCGGATTTTATTTTTTTAAGTCCGACATTCTTAAAATTAATGGTTTCTCCGTCGGCGTTCACATTAAACAGCAACTGATGAAAACTTTCACCGGCAACACTTCCGTTTTTAATTTCACTTTCTACTGCATACGAGAGACGCCAGAAATCGAATGGCCCTTTAAATCTTACTTTTCCTTGACCACTGCCGGTCAGAGCAAAAGGTAACGCAAATTTCTTTGCAATGGTTTTGAGTATTTCTTCACCGCGAAAGTCGGGTAGGTTAAACGCGCCTTCAACATCCGAGGCCGAAAAGTTGAAATGGAGATCGCCGTTGTATTCGGAGTGTCCTAAATTACCTTTGATTCCCTCAAACTTGAGTTGGGCCTCTTTGTAATCAAGCACCGATTCGAAATCACCGAGAAAAAAATCGTCAATTTCAGTGTTTTTCATTGATACGTTGGCTTTAATAATTCCATAGGAAGTGTCACCGTGGGTGCTGCCGCTGATTTTAAGATCGCCCTTCATGTTGAGGTCTGCTAGTGATTCAACATCTTTGAAGCTGAGCAATGGAGATTCAAATTTTAAATCAAAGCCCTCTTTGAAATCGAGTGTGCCATTGCTTGTGCCCTTGGATTGCCCTATAGTTAAATCGGCTCGATAAGTGAGGCCCTCTCTGGTTATGGTGGTCTCGCCGTCAATTCGCCCTTGTTTGAGTTTTACAATATTTAAACTGGCCTTCATGTTCGGCTTGACCCATATGTCATGAACATCGGCGCTGACTTTGCAAAAGACTGAAGGTGTAGGCTTGATCACGCCAGTGCATTGTGAATTTCCGCTACCCTGTATACCAGCCGGTATTTGCGAGAGTCCGAGAGAAACAAATAGTTTCTGTAAATCAAAACTGTTGATTTCTAGAGTTGTTGAAAAATTATAGGGAGATTTCTTTTCAAATTTAACATTCTTCAGGGCGGCCGTTCCTGAAGGATGTTCAAGGTTGAGTTCGTTGATTTCAATCTGATTATTTTTTAGATTGGCTTTTATTTTAGCTTGTCCGAGCTTAAAATGATCCCACACCACCTGAGTTGTATTGAGCTCAACGCCGCCGCTCATTTCGTCGTTAGAGCTCAGAAAGAGTTCGCCTGCAGACTCGACGTGACCAACCACCGATGAGATCCTCGATTTTTGGGGAAAGAGCTTTAGTAAAACGCTGCGCACATCCTCTAGATTAATTTTGCTTCTGAATTTGATCTGGCCTTCGGGGTTTTCGAGAACGTTCGGTAGATTAGTGAACTTAGCAGTTACACCCAATTGCGACCCGAGAAGGCGCAACTCAAGTTTATGAATATTAAGTTCGTTTTTGTTCAGACTCAAGTTGAAGTCGCTGTCAAAATTGATTGCATCTTCATTTTCTTTTGTGAGCAAAGTGCTGAAATTATTCG
>JAYVIY010000323.1:0-8376 GCA_043769795.1 Pseudobdellovibrio sp.
TTTAATCTGAAACTGAATGCGGCCTGTGCGAAACCGACCTATGACAATATTGAAAAACGTGTGAACAGTAAATTAAGGAGCGCTCCTGAGGAAAAAGAAAGTTTTGATAATGACATCAAAAGGTTTTTTCGAAACAAAAACCTCGACATTGAATTTGAAACCTCTGAAATCAGCAACATTGGGCACTTTAAATGGCTCAAGAATAATTATGTTACATATGACGACCCGACTTTAAAAAGCGGAATTCGATTCAGTTTCGCCAACAAGTGTCTTTACGATAAAGAGTGCTCGTTAACTGACAGCCTCGATTATCTTTTTATCAAAATTGGAATTAAATATTTTCTAAATTCGGAACAATTAAATTACCTCAATGAACATTGCATCGAAAAACAGAAAGTCTTTTTTAAAATCAGAAATAATTATAATTTCGGTCGTTCAAATAGCTATTATCGCAACGGCCTGGGAATTTGGCTGAGCCTCTGGTACAATCTCGCGGCCTTAAGTGCTCTCGCACTATCGGCGCTTATTCTGCTTTACTTTCTATTCAGGAAGAAAAGCTAGCTCGGAATCTGAGGTGCTACCTTAAGACTACTCAGCACAAATTGTCTTAAGTCAGTGGCGGCCACTGATAACGGCTTTTCTCTCAGCCAGGCCAGTGAAATTTCATTTTTCAGGTTGGATTTTGTGCCCTTGAAAATATGCAAAGCAAAACCTTCTTTAAGAATAATTTCGGTTAAATGATCAGGCAGCACGGCAACTCCGAGATCTTGTTTGATAAGAGTTGCCAAACCTTGAACATTCATTGCGCAGGCACGGATATTAAGTCCGATATTTTTTTTAGAATAATGATATTGAAACCACATGCGCAAAATCGACTCTTTGTGCTCGTATTCAAGATAATCAAGGTGCAGCAGCTGCTTTAGGTTTTCTTTTCCGCGAACCGTGACTTTTTTTTCTTTCATGTAATTTGTCGAAGCCACTAAATTGAGAGTCTCTTTGTAAACAACGTGTGAAACCAGTTTCTTATTTTTCTGCAAAGAATCGACAAAAGCCAGATCAAGGCCACCGACGTTTAACTGCTCAACCATGTGAGCTCCGTAACCATAAAAAAGATCAAACTTAACAAGCGGATTTTTCTTCGACCAATCTGCAAGTAGCGGAATAATGATATTGTTTCCGAACTCTGCAGGTAATCCAATATTGATCTTACCTTCTAACTTTGCATGATTCGGATTTTTAATATTATTCAACGTCTGATCGATCTCGAGAAATGACTTCAAACAGGTTTTATAGAGCTGATCTGCTTCATAGGTAGCATAGAGCATGGTTCGATTTCTGATAAAAAGCGTAATTTCAAGGCTTTCTTCGAAACTCTTTATATGTTGGCTGATACCCGACTGGGTTAAAAAAAGTTCCTGAGCTGCCAATGTCATACTTTTCAGGCGATAGACCGCTTCAAAAATTTTGAGTTGGTTGATGTTTAAATTGTTTAAAGCAGAATTAAGCATTTAAATTTTCCTCGATGTCTGTAAGCGAAAACTTTTCGCCCCATTTCGGAACCACTTTATCATAAGTCTGACTAATCTATAATAATTATTTTTAATAATTATTCATAATGACTATTTAGGCCTATAAAAACTGAAGAACACACTCGCGGAAGGCCTCATATGAAAAATTTACTGTTTCTAACAATTGCAACCGCCCTCATCGTCAACTTAACCTCTGCCCGCGCCGAAGCTGCAACGGCACAGAGCTTTCAAAACGGTCCCACCGAAATTTCTTACACCATCATTCAATTGGCCTCTATTGACGCCAACATCGCCTCAATCAGAATGAATGACTCAGGCGTTATCACCGTGACGAAACACGATCGCAGCATGAAGAGATTAAAACTTTCAGATGAAAATAAGCAGGATATGTTCTGGCTTGCACAACTCCTTGTTGAGGCCGAACTTGAAACCGAAACCCGCACGAGCGTCTGCGAAATTTTGCTTCCGGCTTTTTCCATTCAAAACCTGAGAATATATGATTCAGCAACTCAGCAAATGAAGTTAGTATTATCTTCAGGCTCATGTGCTTTACCAAATTACACACACCCGATAGAAGCCCACTTGACTGAGTCGGCAAAAGAATTAAAAGCAAAATTAGTTGTTTTAGCGCAACAAATGATCGTCGCCGAATAATTAGGCACCAATATAAAATCAAAGCTTAAAATTATTTGCATGCTCCTGCGTTAACAGCTATAAAGCTGCACAGGAGAAATCAATGAAATTATTTAGCATTTTAACAATTTTGTTTGCAATTGTTCTGACAACTTTTGCCGGCCCAACCACAAATAGAGAAGAATTCCGCGGTGATGCTTTGCTAACAAAAAAGCAAAAGGCCGAATACACCCAGAAATTAAATCTCGGAACAGAGTACTTCGACGCCGGT
Source organism: Pseudobdellovibrio sp. (assembly GCA_043769795.1). Lineage (GTDB taxonomy): Bacteria > Bdellovibrionota > Bdellovibrionia > Bdellovibrionales > Bdellovibrionaceae > Pseudobdellovibrio. Next base: position 2,434 of record JAYVIY010000323.1, read on the forward strand.
AAATATGATTTAGCCGAAAAAGAATTCAAGTCGATACTGGCTTTCGCTCCTAAAAAGGCTCTGGCTTATTTCAATCTGGGTTTAGTTAAATATAAGCAAGGCAACTTTCCGGAAGCGATCAAGAATTTCGATACAGTGATCGCAATGAGATCGTACTATGTTGGAGCTGCTTTATATTACAAGGCCATTTCAGAAATGAACTTAGATAAAAACACAGCAGCAGAAAAAACGGCTAAACGCTACACGCAGGCCCGATTTTTCTATAAACCTTCACAGCAATTAGTTAAAACCATTCAGAGCGGAAGCGATGAGTATTATGAAAATGCAGTTAAAGCGACAACTGATGAAAATTATGAACTTTGCCTGCTTGAAATGGATGAGTCCGTTTTAACAGATACAAAAAAAGGTAAAGAACTAGTTACCAAATGTACCCTAGCACTCAAGACCGGCGAACCGGTCACTGAAACCACAGCGCAGGCGCCAAAGAAATATTATTATAACTTATATCTGGATGCCCATGTCAGCCAGACTGATAACATCTACCAAGAAGTCAGCAATCAGATCAAAAAGATGACTTATTTTGCTGAAGTCGGCGGCGAAGTTCTCATGAGAAATTATATCGATTATGGTATCGGATTCTTCTATAATCACTATAATGCTATCGATCTTCCACGCTTCAAAGATGAAACCTATAATGTTCATATTCCGTTTTACTTCCGCTCGGACAAAAATCGTGTGGCCGCACAGGTATTTTATAACCTAAGTAAATATGAAGGTGAAAACTCTTATTCAGATTTTGGTCTGGGAGTAAATTACTCGTACACTGAAGACAAATACTTGCTCGGGTTCTACGGCTCTACTTTGAAGCGAACTTCGCTTAACTCGGCTTTTGATTACAAAGCCGGTACGAATAATTCAGCCCGCTTCGTCGCATCACGATTTATTGATCAACTGACCGTAAGTGCAATATTCGGCTTTGAGCAGGCACTGACTGGCGACCAACCTTGGGGCATTACCACCCTGCCGTATGCGAATAAAACTTCAACTTATGGATTAAACCTTTCATATGACTTCAACAAAGTTTCAATACTAAGCCTAAGAGGAGCTGCGGCGCAAAAAGACTATACGAATTTACTCGCTCCAAACTTCACCGATCGTGCTGATAAAACAACAAGCGCTACTTTGGTTTACCAACACGTTTTCAACGACAATGTAAAAGCTTATTTGCAACAAAGCATGGTTAAAAACGTTTCGAATTTTGCGGTTCCAGCTGAGCTCATTGACCGAAACTATACCGAGAACATTACAACTCTGGGTTTATCGTTACTGAGTTACTAATAACAAAAAGGATTTAAAATGAAAAAAATTATACTGGCTCTTTTAGTTACATTAAATTTTAGCATAATCGCATCAGCAGTTGATATGGAAAGCGGAAAAACCGAAGATCCAAAAAAAGCCGATGAAGCTTTGGTCACAAAAGACAAAGCGAACAAAGCAAGTCTTGAAGAGCGCCGCAACGCCCTTAAAGCAAAGCATAAAAAGAAAATGGAAGAAAAGGCCGCCGCAAAGGCAGCCAAAGCGGCTACCGCAAAATCTCTATCAGCTGACTCAACCCAGGCTTCGCAAGATCCGCTGAAGGACTTGAAGAGAGATGAGAAGATTCAGGAAATGAAAGAAGAGACGGCTCCAAAGAAATAAATCTACTGGGCCCCTCAGCTCGACAACATCGGGGGCCAGTTTGCGACAAGTCCAATGACAAGTTCTTCCTTCTCTCGATGAGGACTATGTCCGCAGTCTGAAATAATACATTTCAAAGAAGAGCCTCCTGCAAGTTTGCAGATCAACTCCGGAAATTGCTCAGAACCATATTCGTCCCTGTCGCCATGAATGACTAAAACGGGGCAGCGCATTTTTGGAAGGCTGTCTTTTAAACTCCAAGCTGCAAACTCATCCGAAAGCCAAACATCAATCCATGCGTCGAGCACCCAGCGAGTTTTTTCTTTGTGGTATTTTTCTAACTTACTAAAATTTTCAACGTTTAGAAAATCAGTTTTAGCTTTAATGATACCGTTTCGAGTCAGGTCCTCAACAAACGCCTGTGCCGACTCCGTAATGACAGCTTGGCAATCCTCAGTAAAACAAACAGCCGCTTCCACAGCCATCGCTCCACCTACGCTATGTCCGAAAACTGCGAATTTCTTTATCTGCAGCGTTTTAAATATTACCGGAAGATAGATCTCGACTTCTTCATTTACAAAACGAACAGAAGGCAACTCTTTCTTAGACGAAGAACGTCCATACCCTAGCCTGTCGTAGGCGATAACAACGCGACCTAAACTCTCTGACAATCGCCGAGGAAACTCTTTCCACATTTGCACGCAACCTAAAGAGTCGTGCATTAGAATTAAAGGAACTTGATTCCGAACAACTTCCGGCGTCCATCTTTTTGTATATAACACTCCACCCGGCACTTCGATCATTTGTTCGGAAATCTTTGAATCGCTCATTCAAAAAGATTAAGTTCAATTGCCCAAGCTGTCATGAATGGAATAGTTAAAAACCAAAAAAAAGGCCCTTTGAAGGGGCCTTTAATAGTTATGAAATTATCTAAATTAGAATTACGGGGTATTGCTTGGATTTGAACCGCTATTACCTGGTGCATTCCCTGTATTTGTAGAGTGAGTACCGCTGTTACCAGGATTATTTCCACCGGAAGAAGATCCACCAGAGCTAGAACCTGAAGAAGATCCGCTAGAGTTAGAACCTGAAGAAGATCCGCTTGAGTTAGATGAAGATCCGCTTGAGTTAGAAGAAGATCCACTTGAGTTAGATGAAGATCCGCTTGAGTTAGATGAAGATCCGCTTGAGTTAGAAGAAGATCCACTTGAGTTAGAAGAAGATCCACTTGAGTTAGAAGAAGATCCGCTTGAGTTAGAAGAAGATCCGCTTGAGTTAGAAGAAGATCCAGAGCTAGATCCTGAAGATGAAGATCCTGAACTTGAACTCGATGAAGAGGACTCGCCAGAACTAGATCCTGAAGAAGATCCAGAGCTAGATCCCGAAGATGAAGATCCTGAACTTGAACTCGATGAAGAGGACTCGCCAGAACTAGATCCTGAAGATGAACCAGAACTAGATCCTGAAGATGATCCTGACCCAGAACCAGTTACTGGAGGGTTATCTGTTGGCGTTGGCGTGCTGGCTATTACCTGTTGCGTATTTAAAGCTAATATTGTGTCTGCGTTGATTCTTTCGTCACGACGTCCGCGAGATGCAATATCGTCGTCACTGATGTATTCACCTGAATTATCGGTGTCTTTAGCGACTTTCATTTTCTTAACGAACTTTAGGGCTGCAATCTTACCTTGTTTGTCTTTGAAAGAGTCTTCGTAGTCTTTTTTGAATTTATAGGCGTTTCTGGTATCAGCACCTGGCATTACAACGGCACTTGCGCTGATCGTGAAAAAAAGAATTGCTAACTTAAGTACAACCATATTTTTATTCATAAAACGCTACCTTCTTTTTGAAATTTTCCAGAGCCGAGATTATCTTAAAATCTCAAACAATGCCAAATGTTTTTATTGAGTCTTGTTGTATGTAAGTGGCTATTGCATTTGTTACACCGAGAAAAAATTGGCAACAAGGTATACACTTTTTCGATTAAAGCTAGTAATTTTATATACTTATGAATGTGTATCGATTAAACACAATTTATGAGGCCGTCAAAAAGTTAGTCAGGTGACAATAAATAGAATCCACTGAATATTTACATTACAGCGCGCGCGGATTTTTATATCGAATAAATTTAAAAGTCGGCATATCGGATAGCCAACTGAAAATGCCATTCTTTTCCATCCATTCTGCATATTGAACATAGGTCGAATCCTGCGAAAGATTTCTTTCTTCAGTTTTTGCCCTTATAAAATAGACCGCATTGAAGGCCAGTAACAATAAGGACTTACTCAGAGCTACACTTACCCCGCCTTGAGCCAGAAACGGTATCGAGATCATCCACCAACCGATGTTTTTGCTGATGTAGGCCGGGTGCTTCGTGTATTTATAGGGGCCGTTCGTAAGTATTCCCCGGTGAGTCAGATTAGAAAACCGACAACCGAACATCAACGAAGCCCAAACATAAATAGAAAAAAGGATAAGTATAATGGACCCCCAGATTCCGTAGGCTAATGGATTACCGAAGAGCCAGGCTCCCCAAGCGTAATCAGAGGTGTAATTAAAATAATTTCTTCCAATTAGCGAAGCAAACGGATCATAACAAATCAAAGCCACTACCCAGCCCGTCATTGTCGGTTCAGCCGATCTGATGTGGGTGTCAAAAAGCTTTAACGAGAGAAGGTAACCCATTGATACAATTCCGACATCCACTAAAAATATAGTGTCGTAGTAGGCATCATAAAAATGTTTAAAACTGACGATTTTTTCAAAATCCAAACGGATTAACCCTCTGAGGTCACCGCAGAAATAAATGAACATAAGTGGAAGAAAAAAACCTTTAATGAGCCAACCTAAGAGGTGCTGGCCCACAATTTTCATGTCGACTTTTTTGAAATTCAGGAAAAATAAATTTCCCATATGAAAATAGGCATCTTCGGGATTCAACATGCGCTTGTCGACAAAATAAAAATAGGGAATGGACGTTAAAAACCAGATCGGCCAGAGGGTGCGCAGCAACTTCCAATAAAGGTCATAATAATCGCCATGGTACTCAGGAAATAACCAATAAAGTAAGGCGATAAAACCAACGCTTAATTCAAGGCCCACAAGTTTAATTAATACCCTCGACCACGATGGGTTGCTGATAGTAAAATCGAGACCCGTTGATTTTCTCAGATGCACTTTTTTCCAGAAAAAATCCAGACTGAAAATAACCGCACCAGTTGTAAACATACAGAAGACTGCAGCAAAAACTAAATTGTCGTTAAAAAGTTGTAAAAATTTAATTGCGGAGAAACAACCAAATAGAGTGAGTAGCCCGATTGAAACAACAGCGGCACTTGAAGCAGATTCGGGTCTGGAGCTTTTTGTTTGCATTTGTTAATTTTAGAATCTCAGACGAAGCACAGACAATATAATTTTACATATGTAGAGCTTGCGAAGCTTTGGCCTCACCTAAAGACTAGTAATCACCCGCGGCTTTAATGCCGCAAGATGGTTCTGAATCATGAGTAGATGCTATACAAGGTAGTGCAAACGCAATAAGAGTAACTGAGATTACCGACCAGATGAGTTGTTTCATATTGAGTCCTCTTTCATAAATGGATCGACCAGACTGACCACCGCGTTTGAACTATTTACTGCAAAGGAAACGCCATTAATAATTTTTATCAACCTATTGATATGATTAAGTAAAATAAATTCTAGTTGTATCGCGGTCGATTCGCGAATAGACGATTTTTTTTTGAAATCAGGTAATTACTGATTATTGTTAAGTACTTAAGCCAAGCGAAAAGAGACTAGACAGAGAACAAAATCTATTCGCTTCTTTTTCTGTGGGCCGCAGCCGCTTCGCTCCGAAGTGAGACAGTCACTTATTTAATTGCAGCAAGTGCCTTGATAAAACTTTCCATTTTGGTCTTAAATGCTGCCGTTTTGTTATCGAATTGAATCCCGATCAACTTGTGGTTGTTCGGGTGATTATCAATGGTTGCAACCCAAGAAACTGTGCACTTCAATCGTCCGAACTCGGCTACAGCTCCTCCGAGCTCAATTAATAATTTCATTTGCGGTTTTAAACCCACCGACAAAACTTCGAGACCTAAACCCCCGGGGCTCACATTCCTTAAAACGGCTTTAGTCAGTAATTTTTTATCAATGTCAAAAATGTCGATGTAACCGAATGCTTTGATTCGGTCGTCATTTCGCTTATTGTTCGACTTGAGTAAGTTGCCGAAGTTAAGACCAATACCGGTTTTTGTTTTACCATTA
>JAYVIY010000324.1:0-19537 GCA_043769795.1 Pseudobdellovibrio sp.
GCCCATGAAGACATTAACTTCATTACAATTTTGCCCGCAGCGACCACTTCTGGACTGCAACTGAAAGATCGTGACGGCACTTGGCTGGATATAGAAAGCGACTTCGGTTCTTTAATTGTGGACGCCGGCGATATGTTGGCTCGAATTACGAATGACATAATTCCTTCGACCACTCATCGTGTTATAAACCCACAGGACGGAAAAAATAATTCTCGTTATTCGATGCCGTTTTTCATGCACCCACATCCTGAATCCTTACTGAGCTGCCTTCCATCATGTCGCGGTACAGGCGCTAAGTATCCAGACATTTCGGCTCATGAGTTTTTGATGCAAAGACTCAGAGAGATCGGTTTAGTTAAATAAAAAATGAACAGTAAATATTTGTTGGCAATTTTAGCCACCGCTTTTGTAATGGTTTTACTCTTTTCGAAAGACAAAAAAATTAAAACGAAAGCGTCAGCAGAAATTGAACTCACAGGCGATTCTGAGCAAAAAAAAATCCTACCCGAAGCTAAGTTAGCGAGCGCAAGCAGCGCTGACAACAAGCCGGCCGTTGCCGTTTCAAGTATTGAAAAACCGGTGCTAAATGAAAATATTCAGAAAAAATTCGCATTTCATTTAAAGGCGCTCGGCAAATGTCTGAAACTCACTGATCAGAATGTTGCTGAAAAGACCGATCCGACCGTCGAAAATCTGATGTCGCTGCTTCGTTCTTCAATCGGTGATATGGTTGTTCAGATGGACGATTGGTCGCAAACAGAATTTGTAGATCAGGGTTCGGTTCGAAAGCGGGTCCGCGTTGATTTTGATTATCCGGATGGTTCAAGTGCTGTCAGGCGACTTTCAATGTACCAGATTAATTCATACGGAATGCCTGAGATCGTTAATTTGACTGCGGATGAAGTAAATAATCCCAACGAAGCCTATGTGGCTTCGCTCTCTGAAGGAAATAAAATTTTGGTTGAGGAAAAGGGCTCGCGGGCTTATTTCACTGATGGCGAAGAGCTTATTTTTTCGGTTCGAAACGGGCAACTACAGAGTCTCAGTATTAACAAGAGTGATCGCTCTTTTAATTGTTTCAACCTTGACGAAGAAACCTCGAGCTGCACTTGTCCTTAGCGTTGAATTAAATTTTTCTAAAAAGAGCTTTCATTGGTAAGTGATCCGAACTTTTAATGTTCTCCAGAATCTGTACATCAATAACTTCAAGACCTTTAACAAAAACGTGGTCAAGTTTCTGACTGCGATTATCAATCTTCGGTAACAGATGAGTCATTCCCAGCGCTCTAGTTTTTTTGTCGAGAAACTTTAGACGAGCCGATGACCACGTATTGAAATCGCCGGCCCAAATTACCGGCCCCTGCAATTTTTCAATAAATTCGGCCAATTTTACTATTTGATTATCAAATTTAGCTCCTATATCAAAATTCAAACCGTGAGTGTTGATGATATGAACGACTCCAATTTCCGGTATTTTAATAGCTGAATATCCCGAAACTTTAGGGGTGTTCGTTACGGGCTCAAGATCTGGAGACGGCAAATTCAAATTATTTTGCAGGAGGTATCGGGATGCATTCATTACGCCTGTAGCCTGTTTGTCTGAAGTGCAAAAACTTTTATAAAAACTGAAAGAAAATTCAAAGCCCCCTTTAAAGGTCGCCTCGAGTTCAGAGTTGTGCATGGCTTCCTGAATAATAACGACGTCGGCGTCGCGACTGAGTTGCAAGAGGTCGGGCATAAAGTTTTTGTCAGCTAATTTATGGGCGTTCCAAGTAATGAGAGAAAAATCCGGAGAATTTCTTAGCTGCAGCAAACTTGAGAACGAAAGCTGGTTCGGAGCGGCTTTGTCACATAAAATAGAATCCGCTGACCAACCAGATAAAACGACGAATTGAAGAACCAGCACTCTCGATATCAGACTTTTCATGAGCGACCTCTTTACAGTTAATTTATTGAAAACGAATCAGTGAATCTCTCATTGAGATAACTTGGTCTTTTGCCTGTTTTAAAAGAATTCGATCTTCAGCGATAACATCCGGATCGGCATTCTGTATAAATTTTTCATTCGACAATTTATTTGTCAGAAGGGCCACATCTTTTTCAAGTTTTTCCAATGTTTTCTGAATACGTTTAATTTCTTCATTAAAATCGACTAAACCTTCAAGAGGGATGATTACTTTTACGCGCGCATCGCCAATCGCTATGGCAGTCACTGCACACTTCAACAGGTCTCCATCGGCGCCTACGTCCATAGTTTCAAGGCGGGCCAGTGTCATTATTGCCGCTCGATTGTAACTGAGAATCTTTTGAACTTCAGCTTCTGTTACGCCTAATCGAATTTTCAGTTTTACTGCCGGGCTGATTCGATTTTCTCCGCGGATGTTTCTAATTGCGGTAATAACTTCCTTTGTTAAATCGATTTGCAGCTCGGCATCGTGGCTGGCAAAAGCCAAGAAATCTCTGTCGTTTTCAACAGTCGGATAAACATCCGTAATGCACGCATTCGACTTGATCGGCAAATTCGAATAAATTTCTTCGGTCAGAAACGGACAGAACGGATGTAACATTCGGATTGTTCGATTGAGCACCTGAGCCATGACCAACTGAGTTGTATGTTTTTCTTCAGGGCTTGCGGAACTCATAATCGGCTTTGTGAATTCAATATACCAATCGCAGAATTGATTCCAGATAAACTGGTAGAGTGCCGTAGCGGCATCAGAAAATCTTTCGCTTTCTAACGCGTCTTGAACATTTTTTTCCACTTCAGCAAGCTTAGCAATAATCCACTGGTCAAAAACCGAAAGTTGAGACTTCGACGGCAGTGCCTTCGTTTGTTCAACCGGGGCCTTGAAGTCGTGCAAATTTGTCAGAACAAATCTTGATGCGTTCCAAACCTTATTCATAAAGTTTCGGTAGCCTTCAACTCGCTGTTCACTGAATTTAAAATCTTTTCCTGAAAACAAATGGGCTAAAAAGCTGAATCGTAGTGCATCGGCACCATACTTATCGATCATATCAATTGGATCGACAGAATTTCCGAGAGATTTTGACATTTTTCGACCTTGGGCATCGCGCACCAGTCCATGAATATAAACTGTTCTGAATGGCACATCTTTTTTAAATTCGAGACCCATCATGATCATACGTGAGACCCAGAAAAAAATAATATCGTGACCGGTGACCAAGTAATTTGTCGGATAAAATGTTTTTTGAGTTTCAAGAGATTTTTGATCATCATTTGGCCAGCCCATTGTAGCAAACGGCCACAGTGAAGCGCTGAACCAGGTGTCTAATACATCGCTTTCTTGGGTTAAATTGCTGCTGCTGCAATGTTCGCAATGCGCCGGAACGGCTTCAGCAACTGTGAATTTTTCGCAATCTCCGCAGTGCCACGCCGGAATTCGATGTCCCCACCAGAGCTGTCGTGAAATGCACCAGTCCTCTATGATATTCATCCAATGCAGATACACCTTTGTCCAGGATTCAGGTTCAAAGCGCAGGGTGCCCGATTCGACAACGCGCTTTGCAGGCACCGCAAGGTTATCCATTTTCATAAACCATTGTTCAGATAGAAAGGGTTCAGCGACAGCGCCCGAGCGCGAACAATGTCCGACCGAGTGCATGTGGGGCTCTTCTTTTAATAACAAATTCAATGCCTTTAAATCTTCAACAACCCGCTTGCGGGCCTCAGTGACTTTAAGTCCTTTGTACGGACCCGCATTTTCATTCATTTCACATTTTTTAGTTAACAAATTTATCATTTCGAGTTTATGTGATTTTCCGATTTTATAATCGTTGAAATCGTGAGCCGGAGTAATTTTTACCACTCCAGATCCGAAGTCTTTATCGACATAAGCGTCAGCAATAATGGGTATCTGTCTGCCAATAAGGGGCACCGTAACTGATTGACCAATAAGATTCTTATAGCGTTCATCTTCAGGGTGAACACAAAGCGCGGTATCTCCGAGCATTGTTTCTGGTCGCGTCGTAGCAACTGTTAAAAACTGATCTGTGCCATCAATCGGATAGTTGATATGATAAAGAGTTCCTTTAACCTGTATATGATCAACTTCAAGATCTGAAATGGCCGTTTCGAGCGGACCGCTCCAATTCACTAAGCGCTGGCCGCGATAGATTAATTCTTTTTTGTATAAGGAAACGAATACTTTGCTTACGGCCTCTGAAACACCGGCATCAAGTGTGAAAGTGGCTCTTTCCCAATCGCAGGAATCACCGAGTCTTCGCATTTGTCTGTAAATGCGATCACCATATTCGTTTTTCCACTTCCAAACTTCATCAACAAATGACTCGCGGCCCAACTGGTGACGGGTAATATTTTTTTTCTTTAATTCTTTTTCAACAACAGCTTGGGTCGCAATTCCGGCATGATCGGTGCCCGGTAACCACATGGTGTTGTAGCCACTCATGCGTTTCCAGCGAATCAATAAGTCCTGAATCGTATGATCAAGAGCGTGACCTAAATGTAAAAAACCGGTGACATTCGGTGGTGGTAATATAATTGAAAATGGGGGTTTTGTAGATTGATCCTCAGATTTAAAGAAACCCGATTCTTCCCACCATTGGTAAATTTTGCTTTCAACGTCCTGCGGGTTGTAACGATCTGCTAATGTTTTCATGGTCAGAACATACCAAAATTATTCGCGTTCAGTCACTATTTGCTGATAGCCGCCATCAATAACGTAGACGTTTGTATAACCTGACTTTTCCAGTTGAGAACAGATTTTCACTGAATCCCGGCCATCCTTGCACAGAAGTACAATAGCATGGTCTTTTGGGGCCTTTTTCTCACTAAGTAAGTTAGTAATTTCGGCCTCGGTGGTTAACATCTGATAGGTATCAAGGTGCATTTTACTTACACTTGTATACCAACCTGAAATACTTTCACTCATGTTAAAAAACAGAAAAGGAACACGGTTGTTAATCAAATTGTCGAGTTGAAAAAAACCAATTTTATTGTGCATTTTGAGTCTCATTTGCTTTTTGTCCTGCATTCGGAATTTCATTAAAGATCGTAATGACTACAAATAAAGCGATCATAGTCATTGCTGCCGATAATATAAAAGGTGACTCGATACTTAAGGCTCCAAACAGTGCGCCACCGACGGCCGGGCCTATTATTCGCCCCAACGAGGCCATCCCTTGGGTGGTTCCTAGAGACGCGCCCTGCTCACTTGAATTCGTTAACAAAGAGATCGAACCCAGAATCGACGGGTTCACGAAACCGATACCGACAGCAAGTAAGGTTTGAGTAAGTGCAAGTACCGGAATGGACTGCGCAATGGCAATGCCTGATAAGCCCATCGTCATCAAAATCAAACCCGTGCGTAGCACCTGTTTTTCGCCTAATTTCGGAATAAGTTTTCTAACAAAATAACCTTGGGTTAAAATCATTATTATTCCAATGTAGGCAAAGCCGAAACTGACTTCTTTGATACCCCAGTCGAACTTTGCTTTTGTGTACAAGATTAACGTGGCTTCCATAGTAGACATGGCCAATGATGATAAGAAAAAAACAAAAATAAGCGGACCCACTGTGCGAACTTTAAAATATTTTATAATTTGGGCAAATCGGCTGAGTTTGTGACTTTCAGTCTTTCCGGGCACCAAGGTTTCGCGGAGATATTTGAATGCAAAAATAAACGTCAGCAGGCAAATCAAAGAGACAAAATAAGAGCTGAAGCTGGTCCTGAAAAATAGGTCGTCTGAAATGTGTTCGGCCCAAAGAGTTAAACCGCCGCCAATTGCCGGACCGAATAAAAACCCGAGGCCGAAAGCAGCACCAATTAAAGCCATGCCTTTTGATCTTTCATTAGGCGGCGTGATATCAGAAATGTAGGCAGACGCTGTCGAAATCGAGGCTCCGAAAAAACCCGAAAAAATTCTGGCGATAAATAAGATTTCAAGATTGCGTGCCTGGGCGAAAAGTAAATATGAAAAAACCTCGCCGGCCAGACAAACAAGTAAAATCGGCCTTCGACCGTATTTATCGCTGAGGCGTCCCCAAAATGGAGAAAAAACAAACTGCATAAGCGAATAAACAGAAAGAAGTAAACCAGCCTGAAATGCCGTAGCTCCCAATTGGGTGCCCAGTATCGGAATGATCGGAATAACAATGCCGAAACCCAATAAATAAATAAATACCGTAACAAAAATGATAAAGAGTGGTTTTTTTTCGTTTGATATATTAAACATAACTCGACTTTCGGCTGCTGCAATCCCATTTCAACTTAGATATGATAATAAAGCTATGAAAAAAAATGTAATTCTAATACTCATTTGCTGCACATTTTTATTGCCTAAAAGCCTTTATGCGGATGAAGTTTATAAAGCTTTTTCTGTAGGCCGCTTCGACGCCTTTTTAGATACAAATTACTTCAAAACTCTGGCTAATTACGGCCCAGGCGGTGAAAAAACCGACTTGCCGATTAATTCGTATCTTCAGCATATTAATCTGAAAACTCAAGGGCGCTATTTGATTTTAAATGATATCGGGATTTATTCCGGATTGAATTTCGGTAATATCGAAAGCTTCAATGGAACCAACTCACGTTCAAATTCTACACTGACTCATTTTTTTGTCGGTGCCGATTATCAATTTTACTTGAGTGAAAATTTGTCATTATACGCCGATGTTTCTGCTGATAAATCCAATATTGAAGTGAATATCAATCAAGATGATGCGTTACCATCAAACGGTGCTACCGAATTGCGCGCCTTGTTCGTCGGCACATTGCGTGGCGAAGCATTGAAAGGCTTCGGAAAAGTTGGAGTTAATCAACGTTCGGATGGGCTTTCGACTTTGTTGCTTTACGGGGCCGGAATTGAATACCAGTTCGGAAACTATTCAGCGTTGGGTTTTGAATTAGATGGAAGTTCTACGGTGAAAGACGATCAATATACAGAAACTCCGCTGGTGCGGGACACCTTAACCAACCGAGTTAACGCCGGGAGCCGAATTTTTTATTCGATAAATCCTAATATCCTCAATTCTCAGATTTACTATTCTTACTCGATCGATAGAAATTTAAGCTTTAAAATCAAAGCGGGAACTACGTTGACTGGGTCTAATTCAGCCAACGGCTATAATGCGGGAGTATCAATCAACTGGGGATTCGGTGGTTACGGAAACTCGAGACATAAAAAACCTAAAGTATTTATCGAAAACTCGACTTCAATTTCAGATGAAGATCCCGGATTTAAGATTGATACTACTGACGGAGTTAATCAGGATCTTTTTAAACAGACTCAACCGGTTAATCCAAAGAAATAACGAACAAATATTATTTCATATCCAATTCGGGAAATGTCATTTTCGGCATAAATTGCTGTCCTTGCTCGAGAAGCGAAAGATGCGCCTGCACCATGGCTTTCAAATTGGCTTCGAATTGCATTCGCGTTCGCTTGAGGTCGCCAATTTCAGCATAAACTTTTTTCAGTGAATCTTTTGCGTCGCGGGTAATCAGTTCGGCTTTTTGTTGAGCATCGTTGATTATGAGTGCTGATTCACGTTCTGCGTCGTTTCGCATTTTTTCGGTCATTTGCGATGCCGAACTTATCGTTGCTTTCAGAACCTGATCGCGGTCTTTATATTCAAGAATGGTCAATTCTTTCTCTTTTAGGATGTCGCGCAGTGAATTTCGTTCCTGCATAACTGCATCAAGCTGAGCGGCAACGATCGTCAGAAAATCAGAAACCTCATCCGGGTCGTAGCCCATCATTTTTCGTTCAAAGGTTTTGTGCGCGATTTCAGACGGGTAATGCTTCATAGATGTTCCTCCGTGAACAAAAATAAAATACAGCATTCAGTATAGGTCATAATTGCCTAGACTTCTATAAAGCGTTTTTTTTAAAGAGTCGGGCTGGACTTTAGGCTTGCTGTGCTATTTTACTGAACGGGAAATCTCTTTTGAGCGCATGGCTGCTTTTTCAAAACTGATTCTTAAAGTTCTTTCGATTTCCAGTTCTCTCATTGAATCGAGGCCGGCAGCGGTTACTCCTTTTTTGGAGGTCACGCGAGATTGTAGTTCTTCGATTTCAACTCCGGTTGATTGAGACGCCAACAGCGAAGCTCCTACAAAAGTTTCAATAGTCATCTTTTTCGCGACTTCAGTTGAGAAACCACGCTCTTCAATCCAATCTTGCCAGTACATCATCATTTCAAAAACGAAACCTGTTCCGCTGGCGCAAGAAATTGTTAATGCATCGAACTGATCTTCGGTTTCAACTTCGATGACATAACCAAGTGATCCGAAAAGATCTTCCATCAGGCTGGTTACGAACTCGTCAGTTTCGTCGAGACTCATAAATCCAATGACCCCACGTCCAATTAAAGAAGGTGTATTTGGCATAAGCCGAACGAGCCGCCCTGAAGGAATCTGATTTTCAAGTGAGTCAAATGGAATTCCGGGAGCCAGTGATATTACAATTTGATTATCGTTAAATTGACCGGTCAAACCTTCAAGTGCTGTGGCAAAATCCTGAGGTTTCACAGCAATAATAACGACATCACATTCAGCTATAATTTCCTGGTTGTGAGAGCGGGTCTGAACGTTGAATTGTTCTGAAAGTTTAATCAGTTTTCCTTCGGTACGGTTAGAAACAATAATATGGTCGGGCTTAATTTCCTTTGACTCGACCATTCCCTTAACGAGGGTTTGCGTCATATTTCCGGCTCCGATGAATCCAATTTTCATTGATTTTAAGAGTGGATTTTTCATCACTGGCCTCATTTCTGATTTCTGTCTCCAAATAGCATTGTACCTAGCCTGATCCATGTTGCTCCCTCTGCAAGTGCAATTTGATAGTCGTGACTCGTGCCCATTGAGAACTCGTGTAAATTAAACTTACTTCCAATATATTTTAATTCTTTGAAAAAGGCTCTATTTTTTTCGGGTTCATTTTCAAAGGGCGGCATTGTCATCAATCCGACGATCTTTAAACCCACTAATTTTTGAAGTTGAGACCAGGAAAGGTCAAAATGGTCTCTTGAAAACCCCGATTTAGTACTTTCGCCCGACAAATTCAGTTGTATAAAACATTTTTGTACATAGCCGATCGAAGTGGCGTACGAAGAAATTTTTTCGGCCAGCGCTAAACTATCGATTGAATGAATGTAGTCGAAGTGGTTTTTCAGAAATTTAACTTTGTTTTTCTGAATCGGACCGATCAGGTGCCATTTAATATCCAATTCACTCAATGATTCGATTTTTTGAAGGGCTTCCTGAATATAATTTTCAGCAAAATCCCTTTGCCCTTCTTTGTAAAGAGCTTTGATTTTTTCGACTGACTGCAGTTTACTGACGGCCAACAGATGCTGTCCCGCCGATAATTTCATTTGGATCAGAGTCCGGGAAGAGCTTTCTGAAATTTCCATCCCTTGAGTTTGAATAATTTTTCAAGAGCTTGCAAGGGAAGTCCAACCACATTATCAAAATCACCCTCAAATTTTTCTACAAATTTCCGGCCGATTCCTTGAATAGCATAGGCGCCGGCCTTATCTAAGGGTTCGCCGGTTGCAATGTATTCGGCAATCTCTTTATCACTTAAGTTTCTGAAAAAGACATTAGTCGTCTCAATGTGAGTCAAATTCAGCTTTGTGCTGAAGTCGAACAAATGCAGCGCGGTTTTCACTTCATGCTTTGTACCTGACAACAACTGAAGATAATCGGTTGCCATTTTTTCATTTTCAGGTTTGCCGAGTGCCACCGAACCAATACAGACCATCGTGTCGGCACAAAGAATTACGGCATTTTCAAAGGCCAGACCTTTGTCGAGAATTTCGACAACGACCGCTTCAGACTTACGTCGGGCAATGTCTAAAATTTGTTCGTTTATACTCAGGTTTTTATCAGGAATTTCCGATACATGTACTGGGAATGGAACAAATTGATAACCCGCTTTTTTGAGAATTTCTGAGCGGCGGGGTGATTGGGAAGCCAAGACAAGTTTTTTCAATTGTTCCATCGCAGTAATTTACTTGAAAAGAGGAATTATGGGTAGTGCAGAACTGATGCTATTTGCCGGGCTTGTCATGGCGGGTGCCAGCGTTTATCTTCTCGTTTCATCACTCATGGCCGGTACCCCCGGTGAGTCTCAGCTGTCATGGGCTAGCGGCAGCGAGCCGGTTAAATCAAAGAATGCAGTCATAAATATTTGCCGTCCGATGGTTCACCAATTCACCCTGCAACATGCCGCTCGTTTTAAATCTCAGAAATACCGAAAAAAAATCAGAAACCTGATAAAAACCGGTGGTCTGCAATCTGAAATCAATGAAGATGAATTTATCGGTCTCCAATTATTTCTAGGTGTTGCCTTCCCAATTTTTCTTTACATCATGAATTTTTCGTTAGATCTCGGATTATCTGCGCCCTTCTTGTTGGGTCTCGGAATGATTGGCTATTTTATGCCGCAAATGCACTGCAAAGGCACGAAGAAGGTTCGTGAGTTGAGTGTACGGGCCGATATGCCCTTTTTCATCGACCTGCTGGCGTTGTCAGTGGAAGCCGGCCTTGATTTTTTCGGTGCAATTCAAAAAATCGTTGAAAAGGTTGCAGATAAAGAATCAGTTCTGGCAGAAGAGTTCAATATCGTTTTAAAAGATATCAAAATCGGTTCCTCAAAAACCGAAGCACTCAAAGAAATGGCAGCCCGTTTGGATATGCCGGAAATCACCAGCTTCGTGGCGGTGTTGATCGATGCAGAAGCTTCCGGAACAAGTATTTCACAAGTGTTAAAAGATCAGTCCGTTCAAATGCGCCTGGAAAGATTTTTGCGGGCAGAAAAAGCGGGAGCTCAGGCCTCCCAGTTGATCATGATTCCGCTGATGCTATTCATTCTTCCGGCGGTTTTCATTATGGTCTTCGGTCCGGTCGTAATCAAAATGATGTATGGTGGCGGCTAGTGGCAAAACTTTACAAAACTTCTGATTCAAATGCCCAGTTGCTTTCGTTGCAACTCAATGTAGCCGAAACCTTCTGGTCTCGCGGCCGTGGTCTACTCGGGCGGAAGAGTCTTACTGACGATGAAGCTCTTTGGATCAATCCCGGAAATAATATTCATACCTTCTTTATGAAGTTTTCGATCGATTGTATTTTTGTAGATAAAAAATTGCAGATTAAAAATCTTGCTTCAGATGTAAAGCCTTTTCGATTTGTCGGGCCTTTCTGGAAATCGCATTCGGTGATTGAAGTGCCTTCGGGATTCATCGACCGTAAAAAATTAAAAGTTGGAGATCATCTTTATGTGGTCAATTAGAGTTCTTTCCGGCGAGCAATCCGGACAGATACACGATTTGAAATTGGGAAAAAACGTTTTCGGACGCGGCGGAATCAGCGATTTGAAAGTCAACTCGCTCGGAATTTCAAAAGAGCACTGTGAAATCCATGTGTATAAAGATAAAATGATGATCGTCGATCTGAAATCCAGCAATGGAACTTTCGTGAACGGCGTAAAAATTCAGAATTCCATCATCAGAGTCGGCGACAAAGTCAGTTTATTCGATGTGATCATGGATATCATTCCAACTCCTGACATTCGACCGCAAAGTGTTCCTGCGGTTATTCCGGTTGAAAAACCGGTGCCGAAACCTCCAAAACCCCCTCGGCCCCCGCGGGCTCCGGTTCCGCTGGGCGCACAACCCAATCAGAATTATCCTATGAATTATCCGCAGCAGGGCAACTTGGCTATGCAGATGCAATATCCACAGCAGGCACAGATGCATCACACGCAGCAAAATCAGTTTGGTCAAGCGGGCGCGGCGCCACAAGCGGCTATGGGTGTGCAACTGACCCTGGGTGAAAAAGTTGAAAACTACATCGAAAATGTGGTGATGCCGGCAATTTATAAGCTCGCGATTGTATTTTCCTTCAGGCAAATTCTGCAGGCCTTTGTTATTGTATTTATTTTTTCGGTCACACTGCTTTCTACGTTTCCTCTCGTTAATATTATTAAAGAATCGAATCTGAAAGAAGCCGTTAAGCGGGCGAAATCAGTGGCCCGAGCCGTTGCAAAGTACAATGAACAAGCTTTGCTATCAGGACAACTAGCAAATTTATCGGTACAGGAAGCTTTGAAAGAGGATGGTATAAAAGACGCATTTATCATTCAGCAGTCTGACGGTTTAACAGTTGCGCCGCCGGAAAAAACCGGCCGCGATGATTCAAATCCACTGGTGCTTATCGCACGAAAAGAAGCACGAGCTTCCTTTGCTGCAATAAACTCAACAACAATCGGAGCTTCATTTCCGATTGCGGTTTATGATCCCAACTCAGGCGAAGCGACCCCGAAATACCACGCCATCGTCACGTACGATATCAGCTCCTTGAATTTCGACGAGGGGCGGGTAATCAGCTTATTTATGCAGACTCTGGTGATTGCTTCAATTTTAGGTTTGATTCTCTATTTCTTATTCGCGCGGCTTATTGAATTTCCGATCAAGTCGTTAAACCAACAGATCGATAAAGCATTACTTGAAAAATCAGACCGAACAGAAGTGCTTTTTGACTATCCGGTGTTTCAAAAACTGGTTTCGAACGTTAACACCATTCTGAACCGGGCCTGGGCCGGAAATGGCTCTCAGAGTTCGGCCTCGAAACCTCAGCAGAATAATGATGTCGAGTTTTCAAATTTAATGGAGATGATTTCGCACCCGGCAATCATTATCGATCCGGAGCAAAAAATAATTGCATTAAATTCAAATTTTGAACAGTTAGGTCAGGTCAGCAGAGAGGCCATTCTAAACCAGAGCTATCAGACAATTCCTGACAGCGCACTCGTTCAAAATATAGATTCTCTGGTAGCTAGGGCCAAGCAGCAGCCCTATGAAAAACAAATGGATAAAATTCCGTTCGCTCAATTCGAATGCGAGATTTTCTGCCAGGCATTTTTGAATACCGACGGAGATCCTAGGTATTTTGTGCTCACATTGATTCAGGTCGTAGCCAATTAAACTAACACTGAAAGGTTAAGCAGCTCATGTCAGCAGCCGTTCAACAGAAACCTGATATAAAAATTAAACTGAGTGTGGTTAAAGGTCCTCACACAGGTCAGGTATTTCAGTTGAACAAACCCAGTTTCACGATCGGCCGTGGCCCTGAAAACGATCTCGTGCTGATGAACGATCCGCAGATCAGTCGCGCTCATGCAAAAATTGTTATTGTTGACCGAGATCTAGAAGTAATTAATTTAAGCGCAAAAAATGCGATCTTCGTTGAAGGCGAAGGGGTTCAAAAATGGAAAATTGTAAATAATTCGAATTTTACTGTGGGCGACAGTGAATTCAAAGTGGAGTACGACCTGGGTCAGGCGGTCGCCTCAGTATCAACTGAAAATATGGCGGCAGTTCTTCCGCTTAAACCGAAAATCAAGGCCACGCCACCAGCAGTGGTCGCAAAGCCCAAGCAAAAGTCAAAACCCGCGGCCAATTTGGCTCCGACCAAACAGGCGCAAAATTCTCCTATGCGACCCCAGCAAATGATGAGCCCGCAACAGAATATGCAAGGTCAGGTCGGAATGCCGCGAATGGCTCCGCAGAATTTTAATGGCGGCTATCAACAGCAGGCGCAACCGGCCGTTGAAAATGGTTCGCTCATGGCGAATTCAAAGTTCAAATTCTATTTAATAATTGCAATAGCAATCATCGGCATTTATTACAATTTTTCAAAACCGACGAAAGTAAGTCGAGCAAAAAAAGTAGCAAGCACGCTAAAATATGAAGATGAAGTGAACAATAAAATGATTTCAAAAGTTGAAAAGGATGCCGCCGCAGAACGCGAAGCCCGCTCTCGAGAAAAAGCCCGTTCGCCGCAGGCCTACCGTATCGATGAGAGTTTCGTGCGCGGAATGCGCGACTATCAACTAGGTAACTACACCCGCGCACAGGAATTCTTTCAGTTAGTTCTCAACTTAGACCCAGACCATGCGCTGGCCAGACGTCATCTTTATTTATCAAAGGTACGATTCGATGAGATAATACAAGAGAAATTAATGCTTGGAGAATCCTATTTTAAGAAGCATAATTTTAGAATGTGTGAGTCGATGTACAGACAGGTTATGGATATGCTGAACGGCAAAAATAATGATCAAAAATATCAGCTTGCGGAGAAAAAAGCGAGAGAATGTGAATTGGCCTCCGAAGGAATTCGGTAATGTCGCGCCTTAAAGTTATGCTTCGTGGCTCACTGATCAGTGAGTTTAAGCTTAATCCTGAAAAAGAATACATAGGTGGCCGTAAAGAAGGTAGCGATATTCGTCTACAGGCGGAAAAAGGAATTTCAAGAGAGCATTTTAAATTGAAATTCACTGACGGTCATTGGCAGATCAGCGCTGTTTCGCGATTCGGGGATGTTTTCTCGTTAGGCCAAAAGGTCGAACAGATCGACCTTCAGCACGGACAGACTTTTCAGATTCCACCTTATGAATTCAGTTTTTTGGATGTTCCTGATGCCGGGTTACCGGATCAAAAACAAGGAACGGCCATTCGATTTGATGAAAACGAAAAAACCATAATAGGTGCAGCACCGCAGGTGCCGTATATCAAGCTGGTGAATACAGCCGGAGAAGTTCGAGAGATGCTTCGTCTCGAAGTCGGCGAAGTGTGGGTTGCGGGCCGAGATCCATCATGCCAAATTATTATTCCTGATCATCGTGTAAGTCGAAGACAGTTTGAAATTTACAAGGTCAACGGTGCTTATACCATTCTTGATTTGGCCAGTGTTAACGGAACATTTCTTAATGGCAGCCCCATCTCTTCGACGGATCCGCAATCGTTAAAAAGCGGCGACGCCATTACCGTCCTCGATAATATTTTGTATTTTGAATTGCATGATCCTAATTTTAAATACAAAGTTGATCGGATCGAGATTCCACCTATGCCTGCTCGCCCGACTTACGAAGAAGTTGTCGAAGAACCTGCGGGCAACACCGAAATCATGGAACCGGATGAAGAAGAAATTTCTCAGGTTGAAGACTATGGAGTTCAGCAGCAGTTAATGACTGCCGGCGGACCTTTCACCGGTATGCCGGGTGAAGGAATGCAGGATCCGAACCAGTACTATAATTTTCAGGCACCTCCGCCACAAGCACCGCCTCCGGTAACTGGTCTTGCAAAAATAACACAGAACAAACCGATGCTGATAGCAATCGTCTTGATTATTCTCGGTGGCGCCTATTTCCTAGACGATATGCTGAACCCACCGGAAGAATTACCTAAGATTGCGGTCGGCGGCGACGCATTTTCTAAACTGTCACCGGCCCAGCAAAAGGAAATTGAAGAAAATTACCGCATCGCCGAACAGATGTACAATCAACAAAAGTATGATCTGGCGCTTGAAAAAATACGCAAAATCAAAGAGTTGTTGCCCGGTGGCTACAAAGATAGCGAAAAAATTGCCCTTGATGCCGAACAAGCCAATTTGACTTTGGTTCAAAGTGCTAAAGACGAAGAAGCAAAAAAAGAAAAAGAAGAACGCGACGCTAAAAATAGACTGATTGTCGTAGGCTGTGAAAAACTGATGAATCCTAAAATTACGGCTGCCGATATGAATCAGTGCTTGGCGCCGGTCATCGCCTCGAATCCGGATAATACGGATGTAACGAGGTTATTGGCGCAAGCTGAAAAAATTGAAAAGGATCGACAACAAAAAGAAGCCGAAGCAAAAACCTATGATCAACAGATTGCCGAGCTCGCCAAGTTATTTAGCGATGCAGAAGCCGTTCAGGAGCAAGGATATGCGTTTAAGGCGATAAAAAAATACAAATTGGTACTAAGCCGTTCTGAATTGCCTGACCCGAAAAAATTAAAAGAAAAATCAAAAGACCGGATTGCTTTCATTCAGCAAAAAATCCGCGATAAATCCGAAGCGAGTATAAAATCGGCCGAAAATTTATTTAAAGCAGGAAATATGAAAGATGCCGTCATTACCCTGCGAGAAGCTAAAATTTACGATCCTGAAAATGTCAGCATCAATGAAAAAATTGAAAGTTTTACTATCGAGCTGAAAAAACAGATGCGAACAATTTATCAAGACTCGGTGATTGATGAAAACTACGGAATTCTGGAAAACACCGAGACGAAACAGGGCGCAAAAGAAAAGTGGAAAAAAATTACCGAACTTGATCTTGAAGACGGCGAATACTACCGAAAGGCTGTCACCAAACTTCGCCGCTATGGTATACTCTGATGAAATTCTTTTCCAGATCCGCCTCTCATGCACAGAGATTGCCGGTAACGAACGTGTTGAGTTTGCTTGATAATCAATTGCTTTTGTTTTTGCGCACTTGGGGTTCAGCGGAACATAATCAGAAATTTGTCGATGAAGTCATGCACTATCTTTCATCGACTCAAGCCGACCTCGACGTAACGACTCCATTTGATTATCAAGAAAACCTGTCCGCTTTGGCGAATCGTACTCGTGTGTCTTTATTGCTTGCCCATGACTATTTTTACAGGAACGAAAATAAAAACGAGTATTTAGTTGGTTTCGAAGCCACCGCACTTTTTTGTTCTAAAGGAGAGGTGGCCTGGTCTAGTGTAGGTCGATTTGCTGTCGGTAAAATTGAAGACGATGCCATTCGCTATTTTTTCAACAATGGTACTGATCTCGATAGCGAATGTCTTTTTCCGGTACAGCTCATCGGAATTGAAAGAGAAATCGATATTTCATCCGGATCTATGAAGCTCGAAAATGCAGAGCGAGCTGTGGTTGTTTCAAACTACAAAAATGATCTGGTCGTCAACCTTGGTTCGAAAACCCCAGAGTCATCGCTAGAAATAAAGAATGCCGAAGGTTCTTGCTGGTATTCAGTAGTCACTTCGGAATAGGCCAGATTTTTTCGTTATTCCAAAGACCCCAGATATTCTCATAAGCTAAATTGTAAGAGTTTCTGCGGGCATCCTCATAGATCGAGTCTTTTTCAATTTTAGGATCCTGAAAATAAATGAGAAGAGTTGAAAGCGGTTGGGGCGATTGATCATGTAACAATCGAATTTTTTCACCTTGAAACAAGGCTCTGCGGGCATTGGGCTTTGACCAGTACTCTTTATTTGAAACCACCCATTTGTAATCCTGAGGCTGATAGTTCGTCCACTTAGTTGCATTAATATCGGTTCGGATTTTATCAAGGCTATTGATGTCGGAGTCTGACAATTGGGTTTGAAATTTTATTAGATCAATAGTTTCCAGTCCGTCAGTCAGCTTATTAAAAAACTCATTTTCAGCAGATTCAATCAGCAGATAGTTTTTGTAAATTAAAGCAAATCTGATTTCGAGTTGGCGCTTCCAGGTGTTTGTGGTTTCAACAAGTAATTTGCGGGCCTCAACCGGCAGATTTTCATTTTTCATCCAAAGCCGTGAAAATTCTAAAACCGGAAATTGCAGATTGGTCTCAACCGCATATTTCGGATTGATTGTCTTCATCAGGCTGTAGCCGAGATCGGCAAGATTAACAGCCGTGTCGATTTTCCAGTTGATACCTTCGTCGCCTTTTTGTCGGGGTGGTTTTACAAAAAGAGCAATATTCGTATTTTCGCTGTGGAGATTTGAAAATGCCGCTTCGGAGGGGCGATTGTACTCAGATTCGCCCTGAAGCCCAACAACGATAACATAATTTGTTTCCCACTGATTCATTGCTTTGAGTTCATTAAAGAAATTTCCGAGCTTTTCGTCGAAATTTTCAATGCCGGAAATCTGTGTTTCGCCCTCATTAAGTGATTCAAGTTCTGAGGTATAAATCACCGAAAAGTAAGGTGTAGAGGTTTCACTGACCCAGTTTTTAAAAAGATTTGTCTGTTCTTTGAAATTAATCGAGTACATACCCTGATTTAAAAAAGACGAGTCATCAAAAATATCAAAACCTCTTGAAAGACCTGTCTTTTTAAGAATTGACGGAGTGCCGCTCCAAAACGAAGTGCGGTAATTTGCCGCTTTAAAAAACTCAGACAGTAGTGGTTGATCAGGGTTAATCCGGTCGAAACTTCGATGCAGTCGATGATTGAAAGGATAAGTACCGGACAAAAGAGAACCCATAGCGGCAGCTGTTTGCGGGGACGTCGTAAAAGCGTTCGTGAAACGTATGGACTCCTGGCACAGAGTGTTCAGGCCTGAAATACCTGCGGCCCGGTCTTCAGTACATGAAAAAGTGTTAAATGAAAGCTGGTCGGCCGCAATAATGACGAAAGAAGGCTTTTTAATTTCCTGACATGAGGTTAGAAACCAAAGTCCAGTTACAATTAAAAGCAGAAGGTTCCAGACTTTAAAAAAAGACACTTTTGATGCTTTCATTTCCAGAAATCATAATGTAAGAATCTAAAGAGAAAGTAAAGAGGGACTCTTAATGTTGTCGGAAAAAATATTTACGATTGCTCAGTATGCAGATCAAGTGGTTTTACTGGTTTTAGTTTCGATGAGTGTGATATCGGTGGGAATGATTTTTGAAAGATTCCTTTCGTTAAAAAAGGTATCACAGGATAGTCTGGTCGTCCGACAAAAAATTAAGACACTTCTTGCAGGAAACGATTTGCTAGGTTTTGAAGATCTGGCTAAAGATGTTACGTCTCTTGAAGGTAGGGCGGCGGCGCAAGCCCTTTTACATATCAAAGGATCCGGTACCAATGGTGCCGAAGAGGTTTTTAATACCTTTATGCTCAACGAAAAACCAGAGCTCGAAAAGTATCTTGCTGTCTTGGCCACAATTGCATCCAATGCTCCATTCATCGGGTTGCTGGGTACGGTACTGGGTATTATGAAAGCATTTAATGATTTGTCTTTGGCAACCGATGCCGGTCAGCAGACGGTAATGGCCGGAATCTCGGTTGCATTGATAGCGACAGCAGCGGGTCTATTTGTGGCAATTCCTGCAGGTATTTTCTATAACTTTTTTACCCGAAAAGTGAAGACTGTTTACACAAGTCTTGAAAGTGTAAAAGAATTAAGTCTGGCGTATGCCAAAAGAAAAGGTCTTAGCTAATGGCTTTTAAGTCTGATTCCCATGATGATGTAATGTCCGAAATTAACGTCGTACCATTGGTCGATGTAATCCTGGTTGTCTTGATTATCTTTATGGTTACAGCTCCGATGATTATGAAACCTTCAATCAATGTTAATTTGCCAAAAGCCGGAGCGGGTGATGCAACGGCCCCGAGTAAACTTAATATTCTGATCAGTAAAGATGGCAATCTGTTGTTGGATGGTAAATCCGCTAGCGACGAGCAAATTCGTATTGCAGCCACTGACGAATCTAAAAGAAACCCGGATATTCAGGCTATTATTTCTGCGGATAAAGATGTTCCACATGGAAGAGTCGTCTCAGTTCTGGATATTATAAAAGCTGGTGGAGTTAAAAAATTCGCTATCAGCATCGATAAGAAATAGGCACGACGAACGTCCTGCCTTCAGATCGTTGACCTTGAGCTAGGTATCTTTCTCAAAATAACCCGACCGAAGTCCTCAATTATTCCTTACTAAAGTCCGAAAAAGGTAAATGAAGTCGTTTCGTCAAGAAGCCAAATTCATTTTGATGT
>JAYVIY010000325.1:0-3113 GCA_043769795.1 Pseudobdellovibrio sp.
AATGCATCCGGCAATGTTAGATGGATGTTTACAAGTTGGTAATAGCATTATAACTGAAATTATTGGTTCGAACGGTAAACCCTTTGCACTTTATTTGCCTTTTAGTTTTGATTCTTGGCAGTTTTTCCAATATTCGGGCGGACCAGTTTGGTGCCAGGCTATTCACCGAGGAGCTTTGCGACTGGATCAACCTATTCAAATGGATTTGATTGTCTTTGATTCAAAGGGTAAACTCGTGGCGAAGGCCTCAGGCTATTGTGCCGTAGAAGCGAATCCGAGTGCTTTGCTCAAAACTAGCCCTTCAAGTGAATCTGAGCTTAAAAAAGATATTTATGAGCTTGTATGGAAAAGTTCTGCAATCACAAGTGTAAAGAAAGATATTAAAGTTCAGGAAACCTGGATTGTTTTTGCGGATCAAAGCAGTTTGTGCAGATCTACGATCAACTCTGCCGAATCTGCGGGTGCCAATGTTGTTAAAGTCTATGCTTCGGGCCCGTCTGACGAGGCTTCGAATATCTTTACCCTAGATCCGAGTCAATCTGACGACTACCAGCAGTTATTAAGTAAAATTTTACAAAAGATAAGTGGTCAGTTTCCACTGAAGAGAATTGTACATTGTTGGAGTTCAATACCGAGTTCGTCATCCAATTTGGAGCTTAAGCAAAAGTTCGGATTTGAAAGTGTGCTTGGATTGGTTAAAGCGCTGGTTAACTCAAACAAGCAACTGACAGGTTTGTATATATTAACACGCGAAGGGCAATCAGAAGTAGATCAAC
This sequence comes from Pseudobdellovibrio sp., assembly GCA_043769795.1. Lineage (GTDB taxonomy): Bacteria > Bdellovibrionota > Bdellovibrionia > Bdellovibrionales > Bdellovibrionaceae > Pseudobdellovibrio. Next base: position 777 of record JAYVIY010000325.1, read on the forward strand.
TCGAATTTGAAGCTTTACCGCAGTCACTTTGTTGGGGATTGGGTCGTGGCCTTAATGTTGAACATCCTGAACTGAACACGAAACTCATAGATGTCGGCAGTGAAACAAGCAGTCCGCCGAATTTGTTAAATGAGATATTAGATACAAATTTAGAACAGGAAATTATTTTAAAAGGTTCGCAGCGATGGGTTAAGCGTTTAGAGCGAAAAAATGTTCAATTTAAAGCTGACACCTTGAATCTGACCGCGGATGCAACTTATGTTGTAACAGGCGGTTTAGGCGGATTAGGTTTTGCTCTAGCTCAGAAATTAGCTGAGCGAGGGGCAAAAAATTTAGTACTGTTAGGACGAAACGAGCCGAAACCCGAGATTAACGACTGGATAGCGAAAGTTAAAACTGCCGGAACTCAGGTCGTAGTAAAAAAATTAGATATTGCTGATTTTGCCGCATCTAAAGATGTTTTTTCAAGACTCAAAACGGAAATGCCACCGGTAAAAGGGTTTTTTCATGCAGCAGGCGTGAGCGATATGCAAAATATCGCACAGCTGAGCCGTGAATCTTTTCAAAAGGTATTTCAAGCAAAAATTCAAGGTGCCTGGAATCTGCATCAGTTGAGTCAGGAATTAAACCTTGATTATTTTGTCATGTTCTCATCGGCAGCAGCATTCATGCCGGCTGCAGGCCAAGCGGCCTATGCAGCAGCAAATACTTTTGTGGATTCTCTGATACAGGCTCGACGATATAGTAATCAAGTGGGGCACAGTTTTAACTGGGGTATTTGGGCTGAAGTGGGAATGGCTGCAAAAAATAACGATGAAGCCATGTGGGCCAAGGGCGGAATGAGCGGAATTCCGTTACAAGAAGGTATGGATTTACTTACAAAGTTAATTCAGATACCACAGCGCCAGCTGACAATTATGTCTGTCAAATGGGAACAGTTCGCAAAGACGCTTGATGAAGCCGCTGAGCTCACGTTCTTTTCAGGATTACTTACGGCGCCGACTGTGGCCGCACCAAAGCAGGCGCCAGTACAAGCCCAAACCCAAGTACAAGCAAAAGTTGAAGCCCCATCCGGGCCGCAAAGTAATTTACAAATGAAATTACAAGGCAGCACCGAGGGAGAAAGAAAAGCGGTTATTGTTCAATATCTCGTTGAACAAATGGGAAAATTAATTGCGAATTCTAACGGCAAAATTGATCCTCAGGAAGGGTTGATGGCGCAGGGCTTAGACTCTTTAGGTAGCATTGAACTGAGAAATCGCCTTAAGAAGGATCTAAAAATTCCTTTTCCACCGACTTTGATTTTTAACTATCCTTCAATTGAGGTTCTATCTGACTTTATTTTAACTCAGCTACCGGCTTTTACCGAAGTGGAAACTCAGGTTGAAACCCCAAAGCAGACTCAGGTAAAAGTAGAAGCACCAGCAGGGCCGCAAAGTCATTTGCTAATGAAATTGCAGGCCAGCACTGAGGGCGAAAGAAAAGCAGTTGTGGTTCAGTATCTCGTTGAACAAATGGGAAAATTGATCGCAAATTCAAATGGCAGAATTGATACTCAGGAAGGGCTGATGGCGCAAGGCTTAGACTCTTTAGGTAGTATTGAACTGAGAAATCGCCTTAAGAAAGATTTAAAAATACCTTTTCCACCGACATTAATTTTTAACTATCCTTCGATTGAAGTTCTGTCTGACTTTATTTTAACTCAGCTACCGGCCTTTACCGAAATGGAAACTCAGGTTGAAACTTTCGAACCGGTAAAAAAAATCGAAGTACCGACTGATAAAAATGCAATTGCAATAATAGGTGTGGGCTGCCGCTACCCCGGTGATGTGAATTCACTAGAAAGTTTTTGGAATGTGCTTTCAAAGGGTGTCGATACACTGACTGACATACCAAAAAGTCGTTTTGATATTGACCAATATTACAATGCAGACCCAAGCGAAAAGGGAAAAATTTATCTAAAACGCGGTTCGTTTATCAACTTTGATAAGCTGCAGAATTTTGATGCCAAATTTTTCGGTCTCTCACCGGCAGAAGCTAAACTTTTAGATCCTGCACAGCGGCTATTACTCGAAACCGTTTGGGAGGCTATTGAAAATGCAGGAGAAATCCCAAAAAATTTAGTGGGAAGTAAAACCGGAGTTTTCATCGGCGATATGTACCATGATTATTCTGAACTGATTGCTAAATCTGAAAAAAGTGCATCTGACGAAATGTATTCCATTATGGGTGGAGGCATGAGCGCAGTCGCTGGCCGAATTTCTTATACTATGGGTTTTGAAGGCCCATCAGTAACACTCGATACAGCGTGCTCATCGTCGCTAGTGGCAATTCATT
>JAYVIY010000326.1:0-8354 GCA_043769795.1 Pseudobdellovibrio sp.
AGATGCCTTGAATGAAATTGAAATATCGACAGCTCGTAAGAAACTGGCGCGAATTTTTCATCCGGATATCGGCGGAAGCCATGAGGAAATTCTGGAGCTCTCAAACAACACTGAAATTCTTTTAAAATTCGTCGGTAAGCGGAGTTAAATTTTCCAGTCGTCTAAAGTTAAAGCCTTAAACCCTTTGCCAAATCTTGCGTCGTCGCAACCTTTGCTATGTAAACCATTTTCAAAACTGGCTTTAAAATCACGGCAACAACTTGGCCGTCGTTCGTAGATTTGGCAACTTGTCACCACACCAACTTCACCGAGTAGCTCCGCACAACGAGGAACGGGCTGGCTAGTGCCATTCATTGCATTTCGATGCGGAGAGATACTGATCGTGCTTGCCACTGGCACATGATGACTACCCTCTAAGGTTTCAGACCAATGAAAAGCCACTTTGTAAAAGGCACAGCAGGCACCGCAACTATTGCAGGGATGATTGACCATCCCTGACAATAAAACAGTTCTATTTTGAATACATCAAATTTAGTAACCACCACCTGTGTCAGGTGGCGGGATATATGTCGGGATTTTTCCGTCGCAGGTTCCGGGTGTGTCTATAACTTCATAGCATCCACCTGACTCGCCACCATCGCAGACAGTGTGAGATACTTGGCCCACAAACGGAAAGACTTTTGCTCCGCCAATATTGTCGGTACACGTACACTCTAGAGGGCTATAGCTGAAGCGATCACACGTTGCGCCACCTGCCGAGTTGTACACACTTTGGAAATTACAATCTCCACTTGGGTGGCTGAACTGCCACTGGCTATTTGAATTACAAACCCACTGCAATCTGAATCTGTAAGACTTTGAATAATCGATGGCCGGACTAGCAAACGCCAGGCTAGTCATGCTCGACTGGTTTGTCATTTCAGCGGTGATCGTTCCAGGTGCAGCAGTTAAATTCAACTGGGCGTTGACTGTTTTTACTACGCCATTAACCGAACAGAGAAGTGGAACAGCCTGGCTTGTACAATTAGCGCCCGGTACCGGAGTTGTGATACATGAGAAAGCCTCAGTTCTGCCGTTACCGATTCTGGTTTGGCCGGCCGGACAAGTAATTGGAGGCGCAGTACAAGTAACGGTTCGCTGATTGGTACATACTAGAGATGAGGTCGAGATCGCCAAGACAGATATGTCATCACAGGTACGACAACTCCACATAAACTGATCGCTGCTGCTTTGGAAGCTCAAACTTCCTGAAACATAATTTCCGGTTAAGCATGAACCCGACGACATCTGGGTTTGGTTTGCAAGTGTCGGACATTCATCATTGATAATTACATTTGCTGGCGCCGGGCAAACTGAGTTAGTTGGACTTGCAGCCCATTGCGAGTTGCTCTGACACATCAGCGAATACGAGCTACCTGAAATTGCTGGCGACGCTGTCACAGTCGACGTTACACCAGGATCGGCCGCAGTTAAATTAAACACACAAGTGTTCGTTGCGCCCACATTATTAGGTGCAGATGTAACAGTTTTTTGTAAAGGCAACGGACACGCAGAAATTGTCACAGCCGGTGCAGGGCAAAATGAACTTGCCGGTGCGCTTGCCCATTGTCCGGTGCTCAGACAAGGCAAAGTACAGCTACTAAAGGGTACACTGCCAGCGACTGTTACGTTTGTGTTTGCAGTCGTTGAGGCAAAATCAAATACGCAGGTATTTGTTGCGCCCATCGCGTTAGCAGATGAGGTTATACTTCTTCGTATAGGTGCGCAGACCACAAGCCCTGCTGGAGGTGCCGGACAAACCGAAGTGGTTGCAGTTGTAGCCCATTGCCCGGTGCTCTCACACTTCAGAGAGTAAGAACTTCCATTAATGGTTGAAACAGCACTCGCAACAACATTGCCGTTCGTTGCAGGTAAGTTAAAGATACAAGAGTTTGTCGATCCCACATTGTTAGCCGCTGACACCACTGTTTTTTGAACAGCCGTACATGCCAAAACTGCATTCGCCGGAGCCGGGCAAATTGTGCTGGTTGCGGTTGTGGCCCATTGGCCATTGCTCTGACACATTAATGCGTATGAACTTCCCGCGATGCTCGAAACTGCATTCGCAAGAACGTTGGCGTTTGTAGAACTCAAGCTAAAGACACAACTATTTGTGGCACCCACATTATTAGCTGCAGAGGTCGCTGTTTTTTGAATAGCCGGACACGTCAGAACTCCCGCTGCCGGAGCCGGACAAACAGCACTTTGCGGGCTTGTTGCCCACTGTAAATTACTTTGGCACAATAACGAGTAAGAGCTGCCAACGACAGTTGAAGTTACAGAAGAAGCGCTTCCCGCATTAACGGCTGTTAGGTTGAATACACATGTGTTTACAGCACCCAGATTATTAGCCGAGCTAGTTAGAGTTTTCTGTAAAGGCAGTGGGCACGTTGTCACAGGTGGAGTTGTTGAAACCGTACAAGTCGGAAACCCTGCAACCGGTGCTAACATGACCGTGGTATCACAAAACACGTCCATACGATTCGCATCACACTGAGCCTGAGTACCCGTGCTGATTTTATAATATGTAACGCGGCTTGCGTAGTCGTAAGTGGTGCCCGCGATATTACATCTTGCTTCGCAATTTGAATAATGCTCAAGGCCGTCGCCACCAGTTAGGGTTCCGTTCACACAAAGTCGCGGTTCAACATCGCAATAGCCGCTTGTTGCAGAAGCCGGGCTCTGTGAAACAAAAATTCCGATGCGCGTACCATGTGGCATTGCGCGCTGGCCGCCGGAAAGCTGACAAGACTGATTTGTAACCGCAGGCGCTCCGTAAAGCGCGCGGGCATTATCCGAATCTTGAATCGAAGGATAGCCCGGTAGATTTACAGCTAAACCTCTGGAGCCTACACCGAAGTTGAGTGCAGATCTATGCATGGCAGTAAACGTTTGAAATTGCTGACCAGTTCTGAAAGCTAAATAAATAGAGCCTGCCCCCGCTACAAAGTCGGCATTGCGGCTTCCTACAGTTGAGTAATGCATGATTGACGCATAATCGTAGTCGTTGTTCACGGCATTTAAGCTGTTGATGATTGCAAAATTACCATCACCAGCCATGTCGCTTCGAACACTGATATAGTTATCGCGACCAGGACGTTGGTGCTCGTGATACAGACCCAAAGCATGACCCAGCTCGTGAGTCAAATTCCACATATTATTAATAAGTGATTTGTGAATGGCATAGTGGCTGACGCCATTATTACCGGCGTAGCCAATCGTGGTACAACTCGAGCCGACGCCGCAGAAACCTTCAGGCCGGCTGACCCAAGGCAAAGGTACGTTTGATTGGGTCACAACTAGATAAGGCAGCACAGAGCCGGTTGTCAGCGCCGGACTGGCGCTTGTGATCTCGGTGCACTTGACCTTAGTTACTTGCGCCCATCTGCCACACGCCGCCAAAAGATTCGCACGTAAAGTCGCAACTTCAGCAGCCGTGAAGCCGCTGTTTGGGTCAAAGTAAAATGGAATTTCGCCACCAGGCCATTTAACAACAGCAGGAGATGTGGCCAGTGTTTTAATTTTGCTGGGATTCGCGATCGCGCTGGCAATTGCAGAACTGATAATTGTATCGCCCATTTGATATTGTTGGACGGGAAGAATTTGTTTTTGGTTCGGGTCAGATGTAAAGCCATAGATTTTTACGGCTGGTACTAAAAATCCAAGTGATGCGACCTCAACTCCCCCGGTGGATGAGAGGTCTGATTTTGTTACCTTAAAGTCTCCGCAATTTTGAAATGCGAATACCACCAGCAACGAAGTAAGCGATAGCGCCGCAAATTTGGATTTGTTGATTTTCATATTAATGGTATCTCCCCAAGATTAATTAAAATATACAGTTGTTTGTCGGTAGTTTCTCGGTAAATCTCAATTTTAAAAAACAAATCGAAAAAAACGTCTTCTTTTAATACTCCTTAAAAATCATCTGTTAATGAACTAGACAAAAATAAAGAGAGACCAATCTCTATACATCGTCTCGGATTGAGCCAAATGTACGCCGTACCTAATCCCCACTGGACTAGCCTCGATGACTTTCAACCGATAGTCCAGCCCAGAGAGATATCGTTATCGTCTTCTCTTGAAAAAGTAAAATTTTGATCACTTATTTAATGTCGGTTACGGCGTCGAAACCACTTCTCCTGAGCCATTCGTTTGAGTAATTTGAAAGCCGCGAACCAAAAGTGCGTCTGAGAAATTTATGATCGTCTTCTCGGTTGAGTTCTATTTTCTCGTACCGAAGATCGTCAATAATTGATTCTTCGAACTCATCCGGGGTCACTTTGTTCTCGAAAACATTCGAATTGGTTTCATCAGATATTTCCGAAACCAAATCTTCCGTCAGAGCGACATCCAGGTTCACATCAGCGGCCCAAGAATAGGACCGACACATCAAGAGCGCATAAAGCAACAACAGCGTTTTCACACATTATAAAACAAGCAAAATGTACGCCGTACCTAAATTCCGTAAATTCCGGAATTTAGGTACGGCGTACATTTTGTATCGAAACGGGATTTCTTCTCTTTGAATCGACTTAAGTCGGATGTGATTTACTCCGAAAAGTAAATAGTAGTATGACTATATTCTTGCGGTACGTTGTTGGTATTTCGATTTTTTGCGGCCTTTTAGGCTGCTCGGGAGTTATTGACCTTCCGAGTCTGTCGCCTCAACCGATGGCCGCAGAAAGTTTAGTTGTGAGTCCGGCTTCGCCGTCGAATGATACGACTCCAACTGTCTCCGGTAACACCACCGCTTCTGCCAGTGTAAAACTATTTTCAGCGACGAATTGCACGGGTCTCGTTCTTGGTTCAACGACGGCTTCGACTTCGGGTTCTTTCAGCATCACGAGCTCAACACTTTCTGAAGGAACTTACAATTTTTCGGTGCTTGCAACAACAGCCGGCGGTTCGACATGCTCGGCCAATTCTGTGGCTTATCTTATCGATATCACCCCCCCGGTTTACACGATAAGTGCGCCGTCGCAGACCTTGGTTAATTCGAGTTCTACAGCCACGACTTACAGTTTAAGTTATATTTCGACGTCGACTGTTTCTCTGACGGCCGCGGGCGTATCGCTAGTAAAAACCGGTACTGCCAATTGCACTATTGCAGTAACCGGCGGAACGACGTATAGCCCCTTGGTATCCTTAACTGCTTGTACTGGAAACGGAACAATAGGTATTTTGATCGCGACTGGCTCAGCAGTCGATGCCACCGGAAATCAATCGATCGCTGCAAGTTCTAAGCTTAATTTTACAGTAGATAATTCGGGCGTGAGCTCTGGAGTTTACTCCCCCACTAATGGAATTTACGACTCGGTACCAAGCACCGCCACTTTAACTTTTGTTGAGACCATAGATGGCACAAGCGTAACTGCCGCCGATTTTACAGTGAGCGGCAGCTGCGGAACATTACCTGTTTTAGCGGTTACCAGCGTGGTTGGCTCAGTTGTTAATTTCACCCTTAGCGGTGCCACTTGCTCGGCCGGCCAAACTGCAGTGGTCACAGCTAATCTAACAGGAATAAAAGATCCTGTAGGAAATTCGGGTTCGGGAACTTCCACAGTGACTTACACAATTGATAATATCGGACCGAATTCGGCGATATTCAATCCGGCATCAATGCGGATTTCAGCTATTCCTGCAACACTAACCGTTACTTTTAATGAAGCCGTTAATGCCAGCACCGTAAGTAATTCTGATTTTACAATTAGCGGTACTTGCACCACTCTACCCACGTTGAATGTAACAACTGTATCAGGAACCATTGCTTCGCTATCTTTATCTGGCGCAGTTTGTAGCACCGATGAAACCGTGATTTTAAGTGTTAATTTAGCAACTATAAATGATGTTATCGGAAATGCAGGTAGCGGAACATCAAGCGTCACATATACTTTTGATAATATAGGACCGGTTACGGCCACGATAAGTCCCGTGACAGCCGCATTGTCGGTGATTCCGGCATCTGTTGTAATGAATTTTACGGAATTATTGCTAGCAACCTCTGTGGTCGATACTGATTTAATTGTTAGTGGAACTTGTGCGACCCTTCCAACTGCCACCTTATCGAGTGTTTCGGCCGCCACCGCCAACTTTTCGCTTTCAGGAGGTTCTTGCAACATGGGCCAAACTGTTATCGTTACCATGAATGGAGCCGATGTAACCGACGATCCTGGCAACAATGGAACCGGTTCAGTGAGTGCAACCTACACTTTCGATAATGTGGGACCAATCGCTACGTCGTCTTCGCCGGTAACGGGCACGGTGAATGCAATACCGACCAGTATTACTATTTCTTTTAGCGAAGCGGTTTTAGCATCGTCGGTTTCTTCACTCGATTTAGTTGCGACCGGAACCTGTGCAACCTTGCCGAGTTTAAGCTTAAGCAGTGTCAGTGGTTCGCTGGCCGTTTTCAACTTGGCCGGAGCGGTCTGTGCAAGCGGCGAAACCACCGTACTGACCTTGAATGGTTCAGATGTAACAGATGCAGCTGCAAATTCAGGAAGTGGAACGGTGGTAACAACCTTTACTATTGATAATGTAGGTCCATCTCCGTCATCGATGCTTCCGGTGTCTTCAAATCTAACGACGATGCCCGCTTCGGTAACGATTAACTTTGATGAATCGGTTTTAGCTTCTTCAGTCACCGGAGCCGATCTCGGAATTTCAGGCTCTTGTTCGGTGCTTCCTACGGCCAGTGTAGCAAGTGTTTCAGGTGCAGTAATTACTTTTGCATTAACGGCCGCGACCTGCGCAGAAAGCCAAACTTTGATACTCACTTCTTTAGGATCTTCGGTGACTGACCTTTTAGGAAACGCAGGTTCGAATAATCAGGTCGTAACTTATAGAAAAGATACAACTGGCCCTAGTGCCATTTCTTTTTCTCCGTCAACCGGTGCAGTCATATCTATTCCAACGACGATGATCATCAATTTTGATGAGGCTTTGCTAGCGGGTTCTATAGCCGCAGCAGATTTTACCGTTAGCGGTACTTGCACTATATTACCTGTTCATTCGGTATCTGGCGTTTCAGGTCAGCAGGTATTTATCAGTTTATCAGGAGCTGTATGCAGCAATGGTCAAACTGCAATCATCACGGTTAATGGTGCAGGTATTAATGATGTGGCCGGTAACCCGGGCTCGGGCACTCCGGCGGTTTCATTCACCGTAGATAATGTCGGACCCACTGTTTCGGGATTCAGTCCAAACTCGGGCGCGCCTCCCGCAAATTTATCTGTGACGTTCAATGAAAATTTAAATCCCGCAACGCTCTCACTTGCAGACTTCACAATTGGCGGCACCTGCTCAGGTCAAGTTCTTAGCCTCAACGGTATAACAAACAACGTTGTTGATCTTTCGATCTCTGGGCCCGCCTGCGCATCGGGCGAAGACGTCACTCTATCAATTGATGCTTCCACTGTGGCCGACGTCGTCGGCAATGCAGGATCAGGCACTAGCTTTGTAACTTACACGCAACCCTAGACGCGCAGAACCCCTGCGCGTTTAATAAGATTTTCAAATAGACTGCGTGACGAATCAATGACCGCATTTCGCCATTCATCATTTTGTGGATAAGAACGCTCAAAGTTTTCAGTACGAACTAGTTTTTCAATTCCTGAATCTTTAAAGCCGTAATATTGACCCTGATGATTAAGAATAAAACTATTCAGCGCCGCCAGTTGGGCTTCCATACTGTGACCGAGGGTACCGAATTCCATGGTAATGGCACAAACCCGATTTTGCGGAGTTGCCAGATCAACAAATAGTGAATTCAGAGCTCCGTGAACTTCATAGAAACCTTCGGTCGTGGCCGAAGTGTGTTCATAAATTCTTTGATCAGCGGCCGGATCAAAAAGTTGAGCGAAAAGCTCAGGGTGAAGATCTGCGCCTGAACCTGAAGTTAAAAGATGCAGACGATTGCGATCGCCAAGGCCCGTGTGAAGATCGAGAGCAATGATGTCTCGGTACGCCGGCAACAAAGGTCGCATTTTTTCAACTAATCTTTCTGATTGCGGCTCAAGTTTTTTTCCGCCAAATTCTAGGTTTTCAGGTCTTTCAAACTGGCCTGGTGCGGTGGCTTTGGTGAATTGATCTAAGGTCACTCCATTGAACAGAGCTTTTCCGTCGCGCATCAGTAGCGCATCCAGCATGAGGCTTCGCTTGGAACTTACTTTTTGTCGCGAAAAAAACTGTTCGTGCATCTGAGTTGATTCCGGGTTTAAGGTTTTGTAGAGCTCGCCAGAAACAGAAAAATTTCGATTGAGATTAACTCCATTTTCGGTGGTTCGTTGGTGGTGTTTAAAACCGAAGGGGTTCAT
>JAYVIY010000327.1:0-3096 GCA_043769795.1 Pseudobdellovibrio sp.
CGGTGCGCTTTTCACAAAGAGTGCATCACTGATGGCTGAATCAATTCACTCACTGGCCGACTGCACCAATCAGGTTTTTTTACTTATCGGAGCAAAGGCCTCTCTTAAACCGCCAGATAAAAAGCATCCACTCGGATACGGCAGAGAAAGTTTCTTTTGGTCTTTTCTGGTCGCTATTCTTTTGTTTTCTATGGGTGGAGTGTTCGCTGTCTTTGAGGGAATTCATAAACTTAACGAACAGAATCAGGAGTTGAAAATGCCCCTTGTCGGGGTTGGAATATTAATTTTTTCTGTACTACTTGAAGGGGCCTCTTTTTTAGCCTGTTTAAAGGAAGTAAAAAAAATTAACGTGCACGCTAGCCTCTGGGCCTGGTTCAGAAACTCTTCGGCCTCTGATCTGGTCGTTATTTTTATGGAAGATCTTGCGGCCCTCTTAGGTTTGATTATTGCGTTGGTCTTCTTAGTTATTGCGATCATCAGCGGTAATCCGATTTGGGACGCTGTCGGCTCAATTGTCATCGGTGCCCTGTTAATTGTAGTTTCATTTCTGCTGGCGTATGAGGTCAAATCACTTCTTGTAGGCGAAGCGCCTCATAAAAACTATCGCGAGGCCACGCAAAAGCTTTTTTTTGAACGCGATCCCCAAATGCAGATCTTAAAATTCATTGCAATTGTTACCGGAAATAATGAAGTGCTGGTCAGTCTTAAAATTCATCCGGGTAATCATCAAAACAGCAGCGAGTTAATTAGTTCGATCAATACGGTTGAAAAGGCAGTGAGGAGTCAGTTTCCTGAAATCAAATGGCTATTTGTCGAACCGGATATCTCAGAATAAACAATCGCTATCAGACCAATTTACAAAGCATTTCTCAGATTTACTTCTGATTTCAATTTGGTTTTCTAACGTCCAAACCGGCATTGACTCTGGTTTAGGCACGGGCACTAAACTGTTATTCTGAGAACGAAACTCCTCAAGCCCCGAAGTTGTCACATCGCGAACATCGAGCTGTTTCAATAGCCAACGCCATTTTCGGTTCTCGAATGAATTCTTGATTTCGCCGATTAATATAACGGGTTTTAAAGGTGAAACACCTTTTTTTGCAAGTCGTTCCACGATCTGATTTACATCCGGATCTAAAATCCGCGTTTGGGTTTTTGCATTTTTTAAAATCAGAAAGTCACCGGTATTTAGATTGATACTTCCAGATACATGAAAACTTTCATAATCAAATGAACTGCGGGTATCGATCAATACCCGATTTTTCGGGTCGGTACCGCCCACTTCCTGCTTGAGCTGCGTCGGTTGAGACTGGCACGCGCCGAGCCCCAACATCAAAAGTACGAAAATTAAGAATTTGTATTTCAGATTATTCATTACTTGTTGTGGGTAATTTTCATCGTGGGAAAGAAAATAATGTCGCGAATACTCGGTCTATCCGTAAATATCATCACGATACGTTCAATTCCAAGCCCCACTCCGCCCGTTGGAGGCATGCCGGTTTCAATGGCGTGCAAAAAGTCTTCATCCATCGGATGGGCTTCCTCATCCTGCCCGCGCTTTGACTCCTGATCGACCAGTCGACTTCTTTGCTCTTCCGGATCGTTTAACTCTGAATAGGAGTTACCTAGTTCCATACAGGCCGCAAAAGGCTCAAATCTTTCAACGAGATTTTTATTTTGACGGTGAATTTTTGTTAAGGGTGAAATCTCAACCGGATGATCAAGTACGATGGTCGGTTGCCACAAATGAGGTTCGGCGGCAATTTCAAACGCCTTCATTTGCTTTTCACCTTTTGAAAGCAGTTCAAGCTTCAAAGGCTTATCAGAATTTTTTGCCAGATACTGATCAAGCGCTTTTTCATCCTGCGGATCAATAGCTGCGTACTCTTTAATTCCATCCATCACGGTGAGCCTGCGCCATGGTGTCGTGAAATCAATTTCTTTACCCTGATAGACCACCTTGGTCGAGCCCGTGATCTCTTTACAAACTGATGAGACCAACTCTTCAAACTGCTTCATCTGATAATTGTAATCGGTGTAGGCTTCGTAAAATTCGAGCATCGTAAACTCAGGGTTATGCGATCGATCGATGCCTTCATTCCTGAAATTTTTCCCGATCTCGTAAACTTTTTCAAATCCTCCGACGATCAATCTTTTCAGATAAAGCTCAGGTGAAATTTTCATGAACAACTTCATATCAAGTGCTCGGTGATGGGTCGTAAACGGATGAGCCGCAGCACCGCCGTAAAGTGGTTGCAGCACCGGGGTTTCTACTTCCATAAAGCCACGGTCATCAAGAAATTTTTTAATCGCCTTGATAATTTTACCGCGGGTTACAAAAACTTTTCTTGAATCCGGATCAGAAATTAAATCTAAGTGCCGGTGACGGTACTTTATTTCAACATCCTGAATTCCGTGAAATTTTTCAGGAAGGGGTTCTAAGGTTTTTGTAAGAACCTGAAAGGTTTTTACATACAATGACAATTCACCCTTTTGAGATTTGAAAACATAACCTTCAATGCCGACGATATCTCCGAGATCAATTAAATCAAACGCGACACGGTCTAAATCCAGAAGTTCTTCAACCTTTACGTAACACTGCAGTGTACCGGTGACGTCCTGCACGTTAAAAAAACTGGCTTTTCCCATTTCACGTTTGGTCATGAGCCTACCGGCAATTCTAAAAACTGAATCGGTTTTCTTTTCGCCTGAGGCGATATGACTGAAATCAGCAATGATTTTATCAACGTGCGCCGTCTTATCAAAAGAGTAAGGATAAGGGTTAATTCCTTTTTCTCTCATGGCATGCAGTTTTTTTCTTTTTTCGGCCTTGATCGGATTATCGTGGCTGTCGTTGTGATTGGCGCTCATAAGCTTTTACCGGCGAATGTTTCCATTACATTTTTTAGTAATTCGAGAGACTCTTTTTTCGGCCGCTGAAAAGCATTTCGGCCCATGATAGATCCGAAAGCACCGCCCATGGCCAATTGCTTAACTTCTTCAAGCAATTCAGGAGTGCCTTTGGCTTCGCCGCCAGAGAAAATAACGACGCGTTTTCCATTGAAGCAACCTTTAACAACATGATCAATTCTTTGC
>JAYVIY010000328.1:0-3096 GCA_043769795.1 Pseudobdellovibrio sp.
ATAAAAACTCGACAACAATCATTGGTTTTATTTTCTCTAAACTTTAAAGGTTATTTTCGTTTTCTTTCCCGGTTGGCCAAATACGTACTCAAAGCCTTCTGACTTGAAAGCCAATTTCGGCCCTCTTTGTGAGCTTCGAGTTTTCCTGATCTCGCCAAAAGATTAAAATATTTTTCTGAAAATTTAGATTCCTTTGCAAACTCTGATAACAAGACTAATTGTTCGTCCTTATTTGAACCCGATTGAATATTCTTCTCGATGAAGTCGTGGGCGCGGCAACAGCCGTAACAAACCCCAGCCCGAACGTTTAACCCGGGCCAAGGCGCGCGTAGTCTTATTTCGCTTGGCTACTGAATACTGTCTTTTTCTAGTTTAGTGCTGAATTCTTCGAGTTGGCGTTCAGCTTCCTCTTTTTGCATGCCATAGTTCTTTTTGAGACTGCCAACCAGCTGGTCTTTTTTTCCACCGACCGCCGTAAGGTCATCGTCCGTCAGCTTGCCCCATTTTTCTTTGAATTTACCTTTTAATTTATCCCAGTTTCCTTCAATGTGATTCCATTCCATGTGAACTCCTTTGGTTAGTGTCCGCAAAAGATGATGCATTAAACCCGCCAAAAAAAAGCGGACTTTCGACCCGCCCCAGATCGGACGTTTCGACACGCATACCCAAAACCCCAAGGCTCATACCCTGAATCACTTTTTTAGAACCCACAACAAACTCGAAATGCCGCCCGGCTTTATGACTGGAATCAAAGAGAGTACCGTCTTCCAGGTGCCCGTCGTAATGAATGAAAACGAGTGCGCCTTTTTTAACTTCAATGCCATCACCAACTTTAATTTCGGTATTTTCCACCGTACTCACCTCACCACCGCCCGCTCTTTTCAAAGTGCAGTTCATCTGAACACCCCTAAACCCCGAAGTTTTACGTTGGACCAGCATACCAACGTGAAACTTCGGGAAGTAGGCGCCTGACAAATCGGCCGCTGTCGGCCATAGATAGAAAACGAAAATAGCATTAATGAGAACTAACAATCGCGTAAGGAAGTGTTCCCTTAACGATCGTTGGTGTGCCAAGCGCGCTCATGATTCCCGTATTTCCGTTGTTGATAGTATCAAATGATAGTTTCAACAATGAGCTGTTTCAAAGTTCGATATCCCCTCAGGCTCCCGCCCTAATCATTTCAACACTTAACTGGCGCCACTTCCACCAAACCCGTTCTAAATTGCTTCAGGTAGGCCAACTTTCTCCAATAAAGCAAATGATGGCAGAAGATATAATGAAAAGTGTTGCAGGTACGCTCCAAACCGGCAGCGAGCTTCATATCTGTCAGTTCCTGAAATCTAAACTAAAAGTTAAACCTCCATAATCCCGCCGCCCCGCCGGCAATGGGCATAAAGCCAATTGTCTGATCTTTGAATTTCTGATCGTGATGCCACTTGGGAATAAGAATTCCGAGCGTCGTTCCTATAGCCGCTCCCACGAGCACGTCGGTGTAAAAATGCCGTCCGGCCTCTACCCGTTCGTAGGCCACGCTTGTACCGACCACTCCGGTTAGAACCCACGGCCACCATTCGCCTTCGTGCCTAAGGCTGCGGGTCATGGCGGCCGCGCTGAGAGCTGCAAATGTTAGTGAAGTGTGACCGGAGTAAAATGATCGGTAGCCGCCGGGGCTCTGGACCAAATTGGGATCGCCATCATAGGTGCGGGGAAGGGGTCTTTGGATTTCGTATTTGGCAATGGTCACAAGCGCATTATTTACGCTGATTACTTCGGCATAGACGGTCATATTTTCTGCGAATTCTTTGGAGAGACCCACGTCAAAATAATCCAGCACCGCCGGAAAAACTGAGGCGGCAGCGGCAGTCAGGTCACTGATGTGTTCAAGCCCGTCATTTTTATTTCCGATAACAGCACGGTCGAAGGAGTTGACGTCGGATGGATTACACGGACAAGTAACATGAATAAGATTTTCACTGTCGGCATAAGCAAATATGGTTATGCCGACACCGAGAGCAATAATGCCGCCATCCGTCCAAGGTTCGATGTGGTAAATGGATTCTATTTTTTTATTTTCCTGGGAAACTGGATTTTCAGCCTTGGCCTCATGCGGTAGAGAAAACAAAAAAATGAGACCCAAAGATAGTGGCAGCATACTGATGGAACTACAAAACATATGCCAGACGCTGCCGGGAAGTCTTAGAACCTTTCATGCGAGCAGCATCGAAAGACTTATTCTGAATTCATCCACCATGGAGCGCCAATTTTTTCCTGCGGCTAAAATAATTAATTGAATTAATGCATTACGACTTATTTTAATGTTGTTTCGAAACAGGCTCAGGTGAAACAATATATTTTTATATGAAAGAAATCTAAGTTTGTTAGAACTCAGTCAAATCCTATATCGTCTAATCATGCCTGCTCATGTTTTTGTGAGTATCTTTGCAATCGTAGCTCTATTTGCAGTATTCGCTAATCTCAAGGGAACCGAGCTACATAAAAAAATGGGCCTGTGTTATTTTTTTTTAGTAATCATTAGTTTTTTTACATCAATCGCAGTGCTCTATTTGCGAAAAAATTTACCGAATCATGAACTTCATAATATAGCTCAATACAGCCTATATCTCGAAAACGTATTTACGTTATACGGTTTAATCTGTGTTAACCTTGTCTTGTCTGGTTTAAATTTAACATTTCGATTTAAAAAAGCTATTAAAGCTATGGCTATAATAGCTTTAATTTTTCAATTTACATTAACCATTTCTAACTCAGGTACCTCCTCTTGGCTTCCGATCTACTACGCAGCAATATGGATTGTCTTTTTTATTCACCTTTTATTTAAAAAAAATACATTCTCTTCGGATTTAATAAAAAAACATATCTTTTGTTTTTCTAGTAGCGGTATTTTACTCGTACTTTTTATCTTTACTGGCGCTTCTCGTCGCTATTTCAATGAACCTTTTAAAACATTTTTTTTTAGCTTATTCGGTATAAAACTTGCTTTCGCTACTGCACATGCTGCAATTATTTTTTTGTTATTTTATGTCGTTCGATTGAAAATAAAAATTACTGAAGAGAATCCCAATGGGCAACCTGTC
>JAYVIY010000329.1:0-8273 GCA_043769795.1 Pseudobdellovibrio sp.
AATAATTAACCTCAGGGGTTCGCCATGTTCTTTTCCGAGAGCTGCACCATTCATTTTGTCGGCAAGAATGGTTTGGGGGTGCAGCATGCTTTGCATATCGATTCCAACATAATAGTTGGCTTCCGGAGTTTCGAGTCCCACATAAGGCAGGCTCATTCCCTGTGGATCGATGGTCTGCAAAAAATCATAAAATTTCACACCTTCGTATCCGATCGGCATACTCCAGCCTTCGATGCAGCGAAATTCAGCTTGCGAGCTTGTTCGTTTTATCAGTTCAAGATCTTTAAGCGTTAAAGTTTTCTTAACAAACGGAGACTCATATACCAAGTTCCAGTCTTCGATATCTATGTCGTTTTCCAGACCAATATCACCGTTAATACGGGCTTTGGTTCCCGTAGGTGGAGAATTAACAATTGAATTCTGACGTTCAGATTTTACGAATCGTTTCCAGAAATTCTCATTAAGGAGGAAGCCTTTTCGAAGCGGCGACTGAATTCCATCTTCTTGTTCGCTGACGAAAACAGAATATAAGCCGAACGCAGCGCAAAGGCTTGCGAACCCCGCCACAAAAAATGATCTTCGATTGTTGCGAGCGAATTCTTCGTTTTTTAATGTTATTTTTTTAACAATCACTTTTTTATACCCTGTGCCCGTTGAATTTCAGATTCGGTTATTTCTTCAGTTCCGGTGATCATCGAACGAAAGTTGTTCCAGCCGGCTCGAACAACTTGCAAAAGATGAACAAGAAAAAACAGAATAAAAAGAACAGTAACGATAAAGTGAATAAAACGGGTATTTTCGTAGCCGCCAAAAAGTGAAAGCAGTTGCAGCAATTGAACTGGTTTATAGATGGCTAGCCCGGTTAATAGCTGAACAAAGCCAAGAGCCGCTATGCTGAAATAGGCAATTTTCTGAGCCCCGTTGAATTTATCCTGTGCCGGTAAATGGCGCCGAAGTTTCAGATCATGGAGTGTCACAAGCAGGGCATCTCTGAAAGAAGAAAGTTTCGGGATATGTTCTCGCCACTGGCCGCTGAAAACGAGATAAAGAGTGTACGCGACACCGTTCAAAGCAAAGAGCCACATAAAGACAAAATGAATTCCCATGCCGAGCGCCAGCTTCTGACTCAGACCGACTTTGTTGTAGAAAGTAAAATCAATAAATGGAGTGTAAACGTCGTTAGCCCAATAAATCATAAATCCGCTGATGATCATTATTGTAAGCAATGGAAAATTTATCCAGTGGGTCCAGCGAATAGTCAGCGAATGTTTTTTATAGACGACAATTTCTTTATTTTTATCCACTTGCATAAGCCTATCAGAATAATAGAAGATTGCCATACATTAAAAATCCAAAAAGGTCGGACGTTTCCGCCGACCTTTTTTATTAATGTAATACTGACCCTAGGAAGCTTAATCGGCGTAATTGTGTCGATTGTAAAAAACCTCAGTTAACTTCGACCAGTTTCTGTAATTTATCAATAGTTGTGTCCCATCCAGCAACGCAGTCGTCATGCACTGATAATGGAATACCTTCGTGGGTCAGTGTCATTTTAGTTCTGTCTGTTCCTATTTCTTCAAACTCAATTGTAATAAAGGAGATTTCAGAATCTGACCACTCGCCCGGCATTCCCGCTTCTTTCGGCGTGATAGGTTGGCCGTTTTGATCTGCAAATTGATCTGAACAGACGATCAATTGTTGAGGAATAATCTTCTCGTAAGTTCCGGTGCTCCAGTTAACTTGCCCCGTAGGACTCTTCATTGAGAAGAGGTATTTTCCTCCGACCCGAAAATCTATTTTTGCATTGGCTGAGCTGAAACCTTCCGGCCCCCACCACTGTTGAACTTGCTCTTCTTTACTCCAGGCGTCCCATAGTCGGGAAACCGGCGAACTGAACGTCCGGGTAACCTCTACAAGCGGGGCGTTATCGAAATTTTTTTTATGTTCTGCGTTTGTTGGGCTACTGGATACAGATGTGTTCATATATTTCTCCTATTTAAAAATAATTTGACTGCAAGATTCGCACTCAAATTAGAAGTAGACTCGAGGAAAAAAATCTATTTTAATATTTTTGTTTGAGGAGTAAAAAATGCAGAATCCGGTACGCTGGTTTGAAATCTATGTAGAAAATATGAATCGGGCTAAAACTTTTTATGAAGGAGTTTTTGGGCTCAAGCTAAATCAAATGCAGACCACTGAAGAAATAGAAATGTGGGGGTTTCCCTCCGACACCCAGGGCTTCGGCTGTTCGGGATCACTTGTAAAAATAAGAGGACTTACGCCGAGCGGAGTCAGTACAATAATTTACTTCGCAAGTGAGGACTGCAGGACTGAAGAAAACAGAATTTCAGGTTTTAACGGAAGAATTCATAAATCTAAATTTTCTATCGGTCAGTACGGATTTATCACGCTGGCGATTGATACCGAAGGAAATATGTTCGGGATTCACTCTATGAAGTAGCGCTTTTCAGAAAGCGCAATTTTTCGTTTGAATTGCTTCGGAGATTGGTCGTATATTTAAGCAATGAAAACAAAAAATATGCTTTTATTTATTGGTCTGTGCTTTTCTCTGAGTTCTTTACAGAACGCACGGGCTGACATGTTCGATCAGGTTCCTGAAGAGTATTGCAGCCCTGAGTATTATGATTGTTCGGCTTTTAGCTTGAAAATTCTTGGTAACTATAACAGCGGTCATACACCTTTATTGAACGCTGAAGAGGCACTCTATTCCGGTTCTTGTTACATGGTGAGCTCTACTTACAATAAAGATCATGAACATTTTGCTTATCTTTATTTCAGGAAGAATAATGAAAAGATTGATTTTTTCGGGGCATTTTCATTTTTTTATGAAGAAAATCCGTATAAAAAAATGAGCCTTGAAGAGGCTAGGCTTCTCAATTCTGAGCCTTCGAAGTATCAGGTCACCTCGTCGGCTACCGAGTGGCGTGTGGATACTAATATCGATCCTCCATGGCAGTACTTTATCCGCGAAACAGAGTTGAAGTTATATGTTATCGGATTCTGGGGTTACAACGACTCCTTAACCTGCGAGTTTGAAAAAAATTAAATACCTGTTTTACAATTTTTGTCGGCTGACCTCATGGCAACCATTGTCGACTTGAAATCAAATCTAAGCAGAACTAAGTAAAAAACCTGGCTTTATTATTGAAAAATAGATTGCAGGAGAATTCTATGAAAATTTTCAGACTTAAATTGGCTTTTGCATTAACGCTATCAATGTTTCACTTTGAGACGGCATTTGCCGAGAACAGCGAAAAAGACCAGATCAAGGAAAAACTCAAAGCTCTTACTATTGAAGCCCGACTTGAGGCCATTTCAAGAGCTGAAGTGGTTGAAAAGAAAATGGATAAACTCCATCGGGAAAATCCTGCAAAAGTTTCCGAAATCGATATGGTTCAAGAGTTGAAACAAATTTGCGGTGCAAACTTTGATTATATTAATGAAGAAGGTAAAGCCAACGTGACCTGGCCCACAGTCAGTTGCAAATACCATCGAGCCACAAAAACTTTAGGCGGAAGTACCAATAAATTCTTATGTGATTTCAATGAAGTAAAAAAATCCGGCGAAAAAGTCGTAAAAACCCGCAAGGTTAAATACCTTGCTTTCACCGGAATAAAGAATTCAGAGCTGATACCTTCACTACTGGCTTCGACGATGGCGCGAATGATGGGCTTTTACACTGAATCTTATTGTCCGGCGCAAATTAAATGTGAGAATTGTCCGAGCAACATGCCCTACGAATTCGGTAAGAGTGAAGGCCGCCCTTCGCAGGAAACTTTTGATTTCAGAGATGCGATGGTTGAGATGCAGGCTGACGTAATGACCATCACGCCGAACATACCACGATCGCATCCGCGCCATCCGCACGGATTAAGCTGGACTGAAATATTTAAAGTACAGGAAACTCAGAAAAAATCTGTTCGCGAAAAGGCCATTGAACGCGAAGCTTGGTTGCTCTGGCTTAATTTTATCGTAGAAATGGATGCGCACAGCGGAAACCAAAGAATTGCCTGTGATAAAGCCACGCTTAAAGACAATGAGGTTTTCTGCGAAAAACCTGTTATGTACACGCATGATTACGGACAGGCCCTATTTCGCCGCTTTCAATTTAATAAATGGAGAAACCATATTTCACTTCTTCAAAACGGTGACGACAGCTGCCGCGGCGGAATGACATCTGACGTAATCAAATCAGAACGGGGTCAGGGTGCCACTGGAGTGGAAGTCGAACCTATAATCAGTTCTGAAGCCCGTGATTTTTTGGTCAGCCGAATGCGTAACCTGACAGATAAACAATGGCGCGACATTTTGCGAATTTCAAACGCTGAAAGACTATTGAAAGTTAAGCCTGATGAATTTGTTGCTGCGGTCAAAGCTAAAATCGAAATAATGTCGCAAGTTCGTTGTGCACCTTTTGATTCGAAATCCACAGTACTATCAGAAAAATTATAGAGGTTCAGAAAGCGTTTCAAAGCGCTTTTTAAAAATCTTAATCGGAAGTGTGAAAAGAACGAGCCAAAAAGCCAGGGCTGCCAGCGAGCCTTCAAAGCTTGGTTTAGCCACCATAAGATAGAGGATTCCGGCGATTAATCCATTACGGACTAAAAGTGAAAGCCAGAGCTTTTGCCAAGCGTCCCGCATTTCGTGAATTGAATCTGAAACCAAAAATTTCCGGTGAGAAGCATTTGCTAAAGAAAAACTCGCCACCGAAAAAAGGACTAACGCTACAGTGGAGGGCCAAATCCAGGGCGTTGAAGGCCACATCGTCACCGTAAGGTAAATTCCTGTAATGAGTGAAACCACCAGAGAAGAACCACCTAGCCTCAGAGGCAGTGTGTGCAGTTCTTTCCAGGCTTTAAATTGATCACTATTTGCGACCCTTTGCATTTTCACCATCATCAAATTTTCAAATGAAAGTGCGACAACAATACCAATTGAAGAAGTCACATGTAAAAAATTAATCAATGAATAGATTGTCATAAAATCTCCATATTCCACCAATCGAGATTGGTGTCTCGATTGGCGGAAACAAGTTGATTAGCGGTTAGTCGGAGCTGGTCTAGAGGCCGGGCTTGTTTCATTCGGCACGACAGCTGGCAGCGGCGGTGCCGACATCGTGTCTGCCGGTGCGACAACGCTGGTATCGTAAGTTGTTGTGCTTATTGAGCGGTTTCGGCTTCGCATTGCCAAGCCGATGGCAGCCAAAACGATAACGGCCAGTGCAATTCCCCAATATAATCGTCGCTTAGTAATATCATCCGGTGTATCTCCGGGGCGACCCCCGATTGTTGGACGTCCCATTGTCGGTGTTGTTGCCATATTTTCCCCTTTTCTGAGAGTATGTTTGACTTCAAACTTCTCGATCAATCAATTGCAAATTACATTCCGTAACAACGATTTTTTTTGAAAAGACGTGGAAAAATTTCTCACAAACTCTTGGTCTGTACTTTGCTTAATTTATTTTCTTCTATGAAAATTTTTTAACGAAGGAGATTTTAAATGTTAATTTATGAGGCTTTAAAAAATGACCACCGAAAAGTAAAAGATCTTTTGAATCAGTTGACCAGCCTGACCACCGACGACAGTTCAAAAGAAAGTCTGGTGAAAATGATACGCGACGAATTGATTCCGCATTCACGGGCAGAAGAAATGGTCTTCTATAACGCTTTACGCAGCCTCGAAGGTGCAAAAGATCTGATCAAGCACAGCTACAAAGAACACATGGAAGCAGAAACTTTATTACGCTCGCTTCAGATCCGTGACAAAATCGATGTTGAATGGAAAGAGACTGCTCGTAAATTAAAAGAAGCGGTTGAACATCACATTCAGGATGAAGAAGAGCGGGTTATCCCCGGAGCGCAGAAGCATATTCAGGATGACGAAGCGACAATGATGGCCGCAGCTTTTGAAAGACTGAAACCACAAATTAAAGAAGAAAGTTTTATGGGCACAACGGTTGACCTTGTAGTCAATTTGATGCCACCTCGATTCACTAAAGCGTTCAGGAAAAACGATCTGGGCGCGCGGATCTAAGTCGAATTTGATTAGAGTGGCTGATTCCAGAAATCAGCCACATCTTTTAAAATATTCTGTGAAACCAGTTCTCGTGCATTGTTCACGAACCAGTCCTGCGGCATCGATTTTGTGTAGCTAGTTTGAATAAATCGGTCATCCATTAATACGATAAGACCCCGGTCAGTTTCGGTTCGAATCACCCGGCCCGCAGCCTGAACAGCTTTGGCCATTGCTGGATAGGTATAAGCATAATCAAAACCAGAGGCATAGTTGGTCTGATAATACTGGCGCATCTCTTCACGCACGAGATCGAAAGTTGGCAGTGCCGGACCGACTACAAAAGCGCCAATGGCCATTTTTCCCGGGTAGTCGACTCCTTCTGAAAAAACTCCGCCCTGCACGGCAAAAATCAAATGATTCAAAGTGGATTCGCGTAAACGAAATAAAATTTCATCAATGGAATCGCGACTCATTCCGCTCTGCTGGCGAAGAACCTCAAAACCATCCGGAGCCTTAAAAACCTTCAGGACTCGAGTCAAAAAATCAAAACTTGGAAAGAAAACAAAATAATTTCCTTTCTTCAATTCAGATATTCGGCGAATGGCATCGGCAATTAACGGGTAATTGCGTTCGCGCTCTGAGTATTTCGATGAAACTTGCGGAATAATCAACAGTTTTCGCTGCTCTTTACTGAAAGGTGAAACAAATTCGGCTGTTTTTAATTTTTCAGAATTCAAACCCGATAGGCGGCTGTAGAAATCAAAGGGTTTAAGAGTGGCTGAAAAACCGACCACCTGCGAATAATTGTTGTAACTTTCTTTCAGCATTTCGGAAGCGTCGCAACAGGTGATGCTGATTCGTTCAGGATTAGGATTGTAAGTAGTAAAAAATTCTTTGCGACCTGATCCGATGAATTGAAGCGCATCGGTAAATTCGGACCAATAGAAACAAAGTTTAAGAACGATATCTTTGGGCTGAATATCCACATCAGAGTTCAGATAGGTCGAAAGGAAATTTCGTAAATCTGCGTCTTGCACCATAAATGAGGCTAACGGAGGCTTTATTTTAGTGGCTTTTGAAATATCTGATGGCCGACATTTCTGTATTGTCTGAATACAAGCATTTAAAAGGCTAATGGCCTCATTACGAAACTTTTTTTTAAGGAAGGCCGCTTCGTCACGCATACTTTCAAGCGTAAAGACCGATAGCGACGGCGAGTAATAATCCATGGCCCGCGATGGCAGATTGTGGGCTTCGTCGATAATCAAATTGGGTTTGCCTTCATTAAATTCGAAGTTTTCGATTCGACCTAGTACTGAGCGCGGCGCAAAAACATAATTGTAATCGCAGATCAGAGTGTCGGCATCGACGATAGCCTCGAGCTGCAGTTCAAACGGGCAAACTTCGAATCGGCTTGCCATTTTTTTAAAAGTGCGCGACGAAAGACTTTTCTTTTTTGCCAGTTGTTCTGTTAGTTTGTTTTCTGCAATTTTTGTATAATGATTATCGGCAAACTCACAGAATTCAGGATTGCAGATGGGTTCATTTTTAAAGCACATTTTATTTTTGGCGGTCAGAGTCATCGATTTAATATTGGCACCGGTGTGTTGCAATCTATCAATGGCGTCTTCGGCCACAGCGTGTTGGCTGTTTTTAGGGGTTACGTACACGCTGCGCTGTCCGCGCGATAAAGCTTCGCGCAGTGTTGGAAAAAGTACACCGACAGTTTTACCTAAGCCGGTTGGAGCCTGTAGAAGCATAGTGCGGTTATCACGCATGCCCTGCTCGATCGTTTCAATTAAATCAATTTGACCACGGCGGGGCTTATCAAAAGGAAAAATCATCTTTTCAGAGGTTTTCTTTCGCCGTCGCGTTCTCTTCTCAGCGAGCTGCGCTTCGTAAACCAATTCGGCCAATCGCCTTTCAAGCCAAGCTTCGTAATTGGCTATATCAAGTTGTATTTTCAATTCGTGGGTTTCGTTGTTACGGGTTGAAACCAGTAAAAGAGAAAGATCAGGAATGATATTCGTTTTGAGCCAATGAAAATAACCATAGGTTCGCAGCTGCAGACAATAAGGGTGTTCGGAGTTGCTTTCTTGTAGCCGCCGCTGCAACTCATAGATGTTGAAACTCGATTTGATTTCTTCAATGCGCGGTATTTCAGAATCAAAGATTCCATCCAGTTTTCCGCGAATTTCAAAAGTAAAACCACTGGTCTCAAAAGTATGGTTGGTAGC
>JAYVIY010000330.1:0-3075 GCA_043769795.1 Pseudobdellovibrio sp.
TCGACCGATCCGATCGCTTTCATTCTCTTTTTGCCTTCTTTTTGCTTCTCTAGAAGTTTTCTTTTCCTTGATATGTCACCACCATAACACTTAGCGGTCACGTCTTTTTTGATGGCACCGATAGTTTCACGGGCAACGATTTTTGCTCCGATTGCCGCCTGGATTGCAACTTGGTATTGTTGGCGCGGAATGAGCTCTTTCATTTTTTCAACGAGAGAACGACCGCGGGTCACTGCTTTCGATTTATGGAGTATCAGCGACAATGCATCAACAGTTTCACCGTTGATCAAAATGTCCATCTTAACTAAATCGGCCTCTTCAAAGTCGAGGAATTCATATTCTAACGAAGCATAACCCTTAGTGATTGACTTCAAACGGTCGTAAAAATCCATGACCATTTCATTCATCGGGAGCTTATATTCAATGATCACTTTTTTCTCTGTTACGTAATCCATTTTAATCTGGATTCCCCGTTTATCCTCACAGAGCTTAAGTAATCCGCCGATGTATTCAGTCGGAGTATGCAGCGTTACCTTAACGTAGGGTTCTTCCATCTTAATGATTTGCGTTTCTTCCGGCATTCCGGAAGGATTTTCCAGCATCAACACAGTTCCGTCAAATTTTGTAATTCGGTAAACCACGGTCGGCGCCGTAGTTATTAAATTAAGATCAAATTCGCGTTCAAGACGTTCTTGCACGATTTCCATATGCAATAAACCTAAAAATCCGCAGCGATAACCAAAACCGAGTGCCAGTGATTTTTCAATCTCAAAGGTCAGTGAAGAATCGTTCAAGCAAAGTTTGTCGAGTGCAGCTTTCAAATTCTGATACTCGCTGGCAACGACAGGAAAAATACCGGCGAATACCATCGGCTTAATTCTTTGAAAACCGGCCAAAGCTTCAGTTGCCGGATGTTTTGATGAGGTGACTGTATCGCCGACCCGAACATCGCGAATGTCTTTAATTCCGCAAATGATAAAACCCACTTCGCCTGAATCAAGCTGTTCAACAAATTCAGGAAAAGGCGTATACTTACCGAGTCTCAGTACTTCGTAATCGCGATCTGTGGCCATAAACTTAATGCGATCGCCTTTTTTAATGATGCCATCAACAGCGCGAATCAAAATGACCACGCCTTGATAGGCATCAAACCATGAGTCAAATATTAAACCACGTGGAGTCATATCACGGTTAGCTTTCGGAGGCGGTATTTTTGCAATCACAGCTTCTAAAATATCTTGGATTCCTAATTTTTCTTTAGCCGAAGCGTGGATGATATCGGAGCAATCTAGGCCCACAGTATCTTCAATTTGTTTTTTTACGCCTTCTGGATCTGCGGTCGGCAAATCGACCTTATTCAAAACCGGAATGATTTCAAGATTGTTTTCTAGAGCCAAATAGACGTTGGCTAGAGTTTGAGCTTCAACTCCCTGCGCGGCATCGACAACCAGTATGGCGCCCTCGCAGGCCGCCAAAGATCGCGAAACCTCGTATGAAAAATCGACGTGTCCCGGGGTATCAATTAAGTTCAATTGATAGGTTTCACCGTCAACTTTGGATTTATATTTCAAGCAGACAGTCTGTGCTTTAATTGTAATACCACGCTCTTTTTCGAGATCCATATTGTCGAGAAACTGATCTTTCTTTTCACGGTCGGAAAGTGCACCGGTATAGGAAAGAAGCGCATCGGCTAATGTGGACTTACCATGATCAATATGAGCAATAATCGAAAAATTACGGATATACTTAGGATCCACTACTTGATTGCTTCTTTCAGTTGTTCAATTTTGTTAACTTTTTCCCAGCTGAAGAAACCGTCGTTAAGTTTTTCTTCACGACCGAAGTGGCCGTAGGCCGCCGTTGTTGCGTAGATCGGCTTCAGAAGATTAAATTCTTTTACAATGCGCGCCGGGCGCAAATCCCAAACCGCACGAACTGCCTTTTCGAGTTTTTCGCAGCCAACACTGCTCGTACCGTAATCGTTTACCGAAATACTGACAGGCTCAGCAACGCCAATTGCATATGCAACCTGCACCAAACACTTTTCGGCTAAACCGGCGCCAACAATATTTTTAGCAACGTGTCGGGCCGCATAGGCCGCCGAACGATCAACTTTTGAAGGATCTTTTCCAGAGAAAGCGCCGCCACCGTGTGCGCCATGGCCACCGTAAGTATCAACGATAATCTTGCGGCCTGTTAAACCCGCATCGCCCATCGGGCCTCCGGTAACGAAGCGACCGGTTGGATTAATATGAAACTTTGTGTTTTTATCGACCCATTCGGATGGAATTGATTTTTTGATCAACTCTTCCATTATAAAATCCTGAATTTGTTTTAACGAAACGTCTTCTGCGTGTTGGGTTGAAATAACGATCGTGTCAATTCGTTTGGCTTTTCCATTTTCGTATTGCACCGAAACCTGCGATTTTGCATCGGGTCTCAACCAGTTCACTTTGTTGGCTTTTCGAATTGCAGCCAAATCACGCACCAATTTGTGAGACAATGACAAAGTCAATGGCATGAGCTCGGGTGTTTCATTCGTTGCATAGCCGAACATCAGGCCTTGGTCGCCGGCACCTTGTTCATCGGCACCGGTTTCTTTTACGCCGATTGAAATATCCGGAGATTGTTGTCCGACCGCAATCATGACAGCGCAGGTTTTATAATCGAAACCTTTATTTGAATCATCGTATCCGATTTTTTTAATCGCATCTCTTGCCACTTCTGAAAAGTTAACTTTTGCAGTGGTTGAGATTTCACCGGCAACAACAACCAATCCGGTTGTTAAAAGTGTTTCACAGGCCACTCGACCTTTTGGATCCTGCTCAAGAATTTTATCTAAAATGGAATCACTGATTTGATCAGCCATTTTATCTGGGTGTCCTTCAGAAACGGATTCACTTGTAAAAATAAAATTTTTCAATTTTTTGACCTCGGTTTAGGGGTTACTCTTGGGTGGCCAAGATATTTGTTTATGAATGACAAAACCTAACTCAAATCAATAGTTAGGGTCAATAAACAATAGGCGAAAGACAATGAGTTTTGCACATATTAGGGGCAACGCGAGTTCGAGGA
>JAYVIY010000331.1:0-8249 GCA_043769795.1 Pseudobdellovibrio sp.
TACCTGCTGCAACTACAACTGTGAGTGGTTATTTATTAAGTGCAGACTGGACAACATTCAATAACAAACTCGGAACAGCTACAACATTCAGCGGAGACGTAACCGGAACATACAATGCAACAGTATTAGCGAACTCTGGAGTAACAGCAGGAACATATGCAAAAGTTACTGTTGATGCCAAAGGCCGCGTAACAAGTGGAGTAGCTTCACTTGATTTAACAACTTCAGTATCCGGCGCATTGCCAATAGCTAATGGCGGTACCGGACAAGTTACTGCAAATGCGGCGTTAAACGCCCTCTTGCCAGCGCAGTCGGCAAGTAAAGTTTTACAAACCGATGGAACAAATACATCTTGGTTAGCTTTCAGTAATTCGGCTTCAAACAATACACTGGCACAGCGAGATGGTTCGTCTGTAATTAACTCAAGTGGATTCAGTATCACAAATACCGGTACCGTTTCAATCGTAGCGGCCGCAGCATCTACGACTCACACATTAACATTACCCGGAGCTCAAGGCGCAGCAGGAACGCAATTAACTAATAACGGTTCTGGTGGCTTAACATGGTCACTTGCCCAGGGTTCTTCGATTGATTTAACCACTGGAGTTACCGGAACATTGCCAGTTGGTAATGGTGGTACGGGTCTTACCGGTGGTACTTCAGGTGGAATTCCATATTACTCATCAGCAACTACAATCGCATCGTCAGCCGCACTTACGGCTAACGGAGTTGTCTTGGGCGGTGGCGCGGGTGTAACGCCAGTAGCAACTTCTGCCGGCGCGGCAGATACTATTTTAAGAGTACCGGCCGGTGGTGGAGCTCCTGGTTTTGGCGCCGTGGACTTATCTAAATCAGCAGCAGTTGGAACCAGCATTTTACCTATAGCAAATGGTGGTACAGGTTCGGCAACAACTTCGGCAGGTTTTGTCTTTGCGGGTCCTGCATCGGGTGCGGCGGCAGCGCCTGCATTTAGAGCTTTGGTGTCTTCTGACATCAGCACAGGTACAGGTTATGTTCAAAACGGTAATAGCTTCGGCGCCAACGGAGTTATCGGCACAAACGATGCTTTTGGCCTCGTGTTTAAAACGAATAACGTAACTCGCGCGCAAATCACTTCAGCCGGAGCATTTACTGTTTCATCTGATACGACTGTAGGTGTGGCCGATGCAACTTTAGGTAACGTTCCAACAACCACTGGTAAGTTGCAAGTGAATGGTCAGGCCTTCTCGAGAGTATTAACTTCAACAACAGCAGCTTCAATCACTTGGAATACCAATAACGGTAACATCATGAGATGGACGATGAATGACGCCAATCCGGCAATCGCTATTCATAATATGCAACCGGGTGGTGCCTATATGTTAGTGGTGAGCGGAACCGGTACGGGTTCAGTTGGAATCACCTGTTACTCTGATGCCGGAACAACAAGTTTACCGACAGGTTTTGTTCCAGCGAACAGTACACGATTAGCGGGTACTCTGAACAAAACTGTATATACGCTGATGAGTGATGGTGCCAACTGTCTAATCACCTGGATTACAGGCTATTAATTTAGTCTGACCTAGGTCGTAATCTAAAGGTCGCGATAAAGTCTATTTGCAAATACGAAATGAGATTATTCAATCAATCTATTTTATACTTAAAGCTGATTTTACGAGATCATTGCTGGAGGCTGCATTGCTGCTGCGACTATTGGTTTTATTGAGTATCGGAGTTTTTTTTGCAAGTTGCATAACTACTTTTCGACTACCCACATCCGTACAACAGGTTTATACAAATAATCAGATTCAGCAGGGTCTATTATTGGCCGCGCAGAACAACGTTCTTATTAATATTCCTGAAGCCACCACCCGCGAATTTGAAAAATCCGAAATTGACCAAAGTTGTCGCGACACCAAAGAGCCCCTCTGGTCTCAAAAGCTCGGGAATTACCTGAATGAATTTAAAAAGCGGCCGGAGCTGTTGACTAAATTTCACGTCATCGAAATGAAACGCGGCGATAAAGCAAAGGTGATCATTGAAAAGGATCTCGATGGAGCAACCACGTTGTCGATCCAGTTTGTAAAACGGGAAGACTACGGCAAAGTGAGTATTCAGTCGAAGTTACCCTGTAAAGGCTCAATAGCCGAATATCTCGGGCGCGAACTGGTTAAAACGAATTACGATTTTCCGAGCGTGCAGAACTTTGTAGAGTCATTACAGAATTTACCTGATAAAAAAGAATTGCCTCGTTTTCAGTTTGCCACTGACTTTTTAAGTTATCTTGCCGAGCGCGGAGCCATTTTTAAATTCTCGCACGAAATGTCGTTTGAGCGAACGGCTCAAGGTAAATATGTTATGGTAGAATTACTCAACAAACTGGCAAGTGAAGTTAAAGTTCCGCAACTTGAACATGTCAATTTTTGGTTTAAACAAATTAATACCGTCAGTACACAGGCACACTTAATACAGATGTTTGCAGCCCAGCAGGAAAAGATACTCAAAGCCGGTGTAAGAGTAGATTTAAGAAACGAAAACTCGCAGAAAATTCTCGGTGAATCGGATTTAACGTATCTATTTATTTCGTATAACGTAGAAAATGATCAGATCAATTCAGTAACTTTGCCGGAACTCGAAAAATGTCTGCAGGGTTTTACTGAAGAAATGGGCAGCATTAAACTCAGATTGCCGGCTGCAAATGAAAAAGAAAGCTACCTTAGGCCCGGTTACAGTTGCGTCGTGCCGCGATAGCTTTTCATCAGTCGTCAGCCAGTTGAATTCCTTTTGGTGCATCAAGTTCAATAATAATCGGTTTCAGTCGATAAAGCATGATTATGCCCGGTACCGCCATAAACGTTGAAAAAATAAAGAACGAAGACCAACCTATCACTGCTGTTAAAACACCGGCCATCGGGCCGACCCAAACTCTTCCGATGGCTGAAAACGCCGAAAGCAGAGCGTATTGGGTGGCGGTGAATTTCTGATTACATAGTGCCATCAAGAATGCGACAAAAGCGGCCGTTCCCATTCCGCCGGTAATGTTTTCTGAGCCCACGGCAAACAGCAGAAGCCAGTCAACATTAGTTGTTTCTTTAAGTGAAACGATAAGCAAGTCGAAAGCGGGAAGTGGAAATGAACCCCAGGCGCCCTTTCCGAGAACTGCTACAAGCCAGAAGCTTAAATTCGAAAGAAGCTGCAAAATACCGAATGCAAAAAGTGAATGATAGAGCCCGATTCTTATCATTAGAGCACCACCCAGAATAGCTCCGCCGATTGTCAGCCACATACCGATAACTTTATTGACGACTCCGATTTCAGCTTGTGCGAAACCTGCGCCCTTAATAAGAAAAGTTGTCATCAATGAGCCCGCAAAGGCATCTCCCAGCTTGTAAAGGATAATAAGAGCTAAAAAACTTGCGGCCCCCTTCATGGTAAAATAATTGGCGAGAGATACATTTAATGTTTCAAATTTTGCTTTTTTCGAAGCCCACCATCCAAGTGGAGCAGTAAATCCGAGGCCAAGAAAAAGCGCTAAGAGGTCGGCCCATTTCTTTAGATCCGGATTAACTTTGCCGTCCGGCATCGCCGTAAATAGAGGTGACAAAACAGATTCAGAAAGTGGCGTAGCCACCAGAGTAGTGAAATGATATCCAATCACAACCACAACCACCAAAGCGAAAAAACCCAACAGATCATTTTTTGCATTACTTACCGGTGCTTTCATAGACTTCGGTATTGCGGGCAAAAATACCAGAGAAATAGCTGCAGACACCATCATGATACCGGCCATAATCACATATATTTTTGGCCAGTTCCAAGCATTGCCATTGACTGGATCGGCCCATACAAAGGCAATTCCGCCTGAAACTATCATCGCTAAGCGATAACCGAAAACACTCAGCGAAGAACCTATTCCTCTTTCACTGGAATCCAAAATATCCGTTCGGTAGGCATCGATAACAACGTCCTGAGAGGCTGATAGAAACGCAACCAACACGGCTAAGAGTGCTATTGTCTGAGTGTTCTGACTGGGCGAAAAGGTCGACATCAATACCAGTGCAGCCGCGATGGCCACCTGAGAAACAACTAACCAGCCGCGCCGCCGTCCTAAAAAGGGCAGTTCAAATCTATCCATGAGCGGTGCCCAAAGAAATTTAAAAGTATAAGGCAGTCCGACGAGACTGAAAAAGCCAATTGTGGATATATCGACGTTTTCAACTGTTAACCAAGCCTGTAGCGACTGTCCGGTCAGAGCAAGTGGCAATCCGCTGGCAAAACCAAGAATAAGAATGGCGATGAGTCTCCAGGATCTTGAATTTTTAAACATGGCTGTTGACGTCCTTTCGCATTTTCCAGAGCAATTGACTGATAAACGGTCTGCGGGTTTCGCCGGTTGTGACCATGAGTAATTTCGTAATTTTTAAATTCGACGGGTCGGTCAACAGCAGAATCAGCATTTCCTGAATATAAGTGGTGTTAAGAGTCACGTAATTGTCTGTGCCCATCCCGAGATCCACATTCTTTTTTTCCCACCACGAGAATGGATGATCTTTATAATCACGGAACTTGCCGGTCAGTTTATTATTTGAAGACGGTAAGGTAATCAGGGCCACGCCCTTCTGAATAAGTCGATTTAAAACATCGTGCTGATACTGTTCTACTTCTCGGGCTGTATGAAACTTTGCTTTTAGAAATTTTGTTCGGTCGCTTTCACTGAGCACTTCGCCTGAGAGTAATTTCTGAAGTATGGGTCGGTAATTCGCCCAATTCAGTTCCATCAATTCTTTAAAATCAATGGAATTCGAATCGATGGCCGTACCGGATAAATTCTTAAGAATTACCCTTTGGTAGATCTGATGAAAATAAAGATTCGGATTTATACCGAGACTAATGCCGTGCTCGAGAGCGTCGATTTGCCAGATGTTCATGGCATTATCAACGGCCTGAATTCCTTTTTTTAGAGTATGCCAGGTTTCACCGTGGTGAGATTTAATTTTAAAACCGCGATATTGCAATTTTCTGAAACCATGCTGAAATTCATAGAAATGTTCTTTGCGGTACATTTCGCGTTCATCGCCGACCGTATCCACCTCATTCAGGTGCGGAACTAAATCCGGATACTTATCGATCATTGCAAGGATTTCATCGATCTGATGCATGAAGTGTTCTTTGCGGGTGGCAAATTTTTCTTCATCGAAATAGCTGGTTTCTTTTCTAAAAGAAGGAGATAGCGCAAATTGAAAATCTTTATGTTCTGACTGAAAACGCTTGAAACCCTCATATAGACCTATGACTACGTCTTCAGAAGTGACTTGATCTAATCCAGGAATTTTATCTTCGGATTTCGATGTCGAACGGTTCATCATGAATTTTAACCGAATCGAACCTACGTTTTGTTTTTTATAAAGCTCATTGGCCATATGATAAGAAGCATCGGCATGAGCTTCTCGCGAAATAAAAATAAGACTCGGTAAAAATAAAATTTTTAAATAAGTCGTAAAGCCTTCATCTTCTTTTAGCCGGATGAGTTGATCTACATCTTCCGCCGAGTTAATCGGCCAAGAGCTCTCGCCATAGACGGCCTTTATTCTTCTTTCGTAAATGCTGCGGTTTGGCCCCTCTAGCAGTGGTTGCAATTTACTCCAGATAAATTCTGCAGTGAGTGAGCCCGACAAATGGATGTGTTCTTCTTTGTACTTTAATGGAAATAAGTAAAAGAACTCTTCGAGCACCAGATTGAATTTGTGCTTTTTGAGCGTCAATATATCTATTTTATTAACCATGAAGTCATTTAAGAGTTCGCGGTATTCTGAAACCCAGCTATAAGCTTCGATGTTCTTAGTTTTAAGCGATGACGACAACATGAGGTCAAGTGTGTCGACCAGCGAAATGCCGTTGGTTTCTGAAACGATCTCGACGAATTCTTTAACGAGTAACTTGTGCGTAAGTGAAATAATCATAGACTAAAGTTAGCGTTACCGGAACCACTTGTACATAACTTTGTGAGGCCCCGCGAGCGGAATATCAAAAATTTCAGGAAGCGCAGTAAACCCCATTTTTCGGTAGAATTCTTCCGCTGAAACTCGTGCATTGAACCAAAGTAAATCACAGTTTCTATTCACTAATTCCTGAACTGCCGATTCTATAATTAATTTTCCGAATCCCTGCTTTTGAAATTCGCTTTCAGTGGCCATTCCCCGCAAGCGATAACTTAGTTGAGATTCGGTAAAGTTTTTATTCTTCTCTTTCATAAAAGTACCGTTGCTGACAATCTTCGCATCAACAATAACTCCTAAATGAAATGTGTGTTCGTCGTTGTCGCCGATATACTGACAGTTTTCTATGGGTTGGCCCGGTCTTAATATGCGGCACCGTAAATCAATTGTCTGCGCCGCCGAAATCAACTGCACTGATCTTTTTTGTTTTTTTGTATCGGGGATTTCAGCAGAATCAGGCATTTTCAGAAGGCTTTAAATCTAAGATAGTCTTTCCACACCGTGGGAGATTTATCTTCGCGATCGCCGCCAATGTTGAATTCAAACACCGGCAGCCAACTGGGCGCCCGCGGCACCTTGAGCAGTGGCATTTTAGCTTTTTCAGGAGTCCGATTTGCTTTCGTCTGATTACAGCAACGACAAGCGGTAACCACATTATTCCAAGTTTTAGGACCGCCCTGCGAGGCCGGCAAAACATGATCTATGGTTAATTCTTTATAAGTAAACTTAACTGCACAGTATTGGCAGGTGTAGTTGTCGCGAATATAAATATTTTCGCGACAAAATCTCACGCCATCCAGTTTTTTCGGTCGCACATATGATTTTAACTTGAGAACACTGGGAAGTTTAAACGTATCCTGAACCGATCTGGCAAAAGCAGAATGATATTCTAGAATGTCGACTTTTTCTTGAAACCACATAACAAGTGCTTTTTGCCACGAAATGATACGGAGAGGTTCGTAACTTGCGTTAAGTACCAAAGCTTTAAAGCTCGTAGTGAGGGCGCCGGTCGGCATCATCATATATATATTGTACGTCTCGATTTGATAGGTTTTCAAGTGCTTAAAACTTTTTTCTGCTCTAATTTTGTTTAATGCTTTTTAGAGCTAAATTCTCAATGTCAGACTGGACTTAGGTCTTAGATGTTATAATGATTATTTCATAATGAAACACAAATAATTAGGACTGGCTGGCCTATTCTAACCAGATAATAATGGATAGAAAGAAAATTTTGCTGCGTAACTTAAGTGTCTCGCCAGCGTTATGCCAGTGTAGGCAACAATCTAATCACAAGGAGATAAGTGTGAAATTAATATTTCTAATTTTAACCGGATCAATTGTTTTCTCGGGATGCAAAAAAGCAGAGGTAGATACCTCAGCAGACATTCAGGAAAGTGCGCAGCAAGTCGGTGATGTGATGGCTTCGGTTGACGAAGCAGGGGGCAGCACCGGAACTATCGCCTCTATGAAAGACACTGAAAGAATGCAAAATTCGGTAAGACAGTCATTCGTTCGGTTCGCACCGAATGAAATCAACGAGAGTGCGATAGCTCAATTATTTTTACCTCAGGCCAATGCATCTACCTGTTCCGGAGCGGGATTCGCGGCCTGTTCAGGCAGTTCAATAGTCAGAAGTTTTAACGGATGTACGGTGGGCACGGCGGTGTTCAGCGGCGACGTCACTTTAACCTGGAGCAATGGTAATACAAACTGCAGTATGGGTTCAACGCCCGGAGCCCGCATTACCCGCGTGCCGAATTTCACCGTCAGCGGCCGACGAAGTGCTGTTTTGACAGTCTCTAAAACCGGAACCATCGGGCAACGTATTGAATTAGTAACTGCCGCCGGCGCGAACAGCGTCAGTCGATTTTCAAATGATGGAATTAATCGAAAATTTACTTTGGCATCGACAACACTTTTTGATCAAACCACTGCGACCTCAGGAGATATTACCATTACCGGCACCACGCGTTCAAATCGGATAATGAGCGGTGGATCCCTCAATGTCACAAATAATGTAAGCGCTGTGGTTTGTAATTATGTACCAACGAATGTAACTTGGGCCGGCACGACTTGTAATTGTCCTGTCAGTGGCAGTTGGGCTGGGTCTTGTAGTAATGGAAAATCAGTCACTCTTGATATCACCGGCTGTGGCACTGCCAACTACACAGAAGGCAGCGATACTCAGGCCGTTAGCTTCGATCGTTGCGGCACATAGGTTGTTTAAAGTCTTTACCGGTTTTAGCATGTATTTTTGTTCTTGCTTTCACTCTG
>JAYVIY010000332.1:0-8238 GCA_043769795.1 Pseudobdellovibrio sp.
TGGTGCTACGGAAAAAGGCGGAGCTATTCCGTTTGTAGATTTGGGAACGGGCAGAACGGCAAAACAGTTAGCCGCAGGGATTTCGCACAGCTGTGCAATATTAGATAATAATACAGTTAAGTGCTGGGGTTATAATTTTTATGGGCAGTTAGGCCAAGGAAATACAGCCAATTTAGGAGATGGCGCCAATGAAATGGGTAACAGTTTGGCAGCTGTCAATTTAGGAACCGGCAGAACAGCAACAACTTTGTATGCGTTTGGCTACATGACTTGCGCAACTTTAGATAATTCCACCACGAAATGTTGGGGCCGAAACACATATGGCCAATTAGCTCTTGGCGACACCAACAGCCGTGGTGATGCGGCCAATGAAATGGGAGATAGCTTAACAGCAATTAATTTCGGTACGGGTCGTTCAGCAACAAATTTAGTCGGTGGTCTCGATTTTATGTGTGCACTTTTAGATAATTCAACAGTTAAATGTTGGGGCCGATCGAGCAACGGTCAATTAGGTTATGAGAATACAAATTCAATTGGAGATAGCAGCGGTGAAACCGGTAATGGAGTTGCAGCAGTTAATTTGGGAACCGGCAAAACGGCCGTTTACCTGGCCGCGGGATATTCGCATGTCTGTGCAATTCTGAACGATGCGACGATGAAGTGCTGGGGCCGAAATCAATCGGGGCAGTTGGGTCAAGGTAATACATCTACAAAAGGTGCGGCCGCCTCAACGATGGGAGACTCACTGCTAGCGATTACTTTTCCGGGAGGCTTTACGCCCACAAAAGTTTATGGTCTGAGACAAGCAACATGTGTTACTAATGCGGCCCTTGTGATGAAATGTTTTGGCTATAATTTCTATGGACAGTTGTTAATCGGTAATACGACTTCAATTGGCGATAATGGCGGTGAAATGGCGGCTATGGTAAGTGGAAATATCGGAACAGGGGTCACTCCAGCTAGCTTCGGGGCAGGATATTACCACGCTTGTGTAATTACAAATGGCGATCGTATTAAATGTTGGGGCACGGCCTTGAATGGAGCACTTATAAATGGTTCTACGACTGTGAATCTTGGAGATTCAGCAGGAGAATTAGGGGATAGTCTTCCATTTGCAAATCACTAAGTATAGAAGTGAAGACAAATCTACTGAGTGCCCACATGAAAATATTTAGCCTTCGGATGATTGAAATAGTATCCGCTGACGCTTGACGCCGGGGTCATGGCGAAATTTTCAGTTAATTTCACCCCGATGCGTTTTTCTACATCAAGAAGTTTCCAGATTTTCAACTTTTCTTCATGCACCGGGCAAGACGGATAACCCGGAGCCGGTCTTATACCGCGATAATTTTCTTTAATAATATCTTCTTTTGAAAGATTTTCTGAACGTCCGAATCCAAAAAGTTCTCTGACTTTTTTATGGGTGATTTCAGCCAGGGCTTCAGCGATTCGGTCGCCCAAAGCTTTGACCAAAATGGCATTATAATCGTCACCGTTCTGCTCGAATTCTTTCGCAATTCGTTCAACTTCTCCGCTGGCTGTAGTGACGAAAAAACCCAGGTAATCTTTTCGGCCGACGAAGTCTTCAGGAATAATAAAATCTGAGAGACAATAGTGAGTTTCATTATTAACCACGGTTTCAGATTTTTGCCTTTGAAATTCGAATTTCTCAACTTCAGAATTATCAACAAAGACGCTAACACTTTCGTTTTTCGCTTTAGCCTCAAAAATTCCGATCAAAGCGCGGGGTTTAAATAGTTTTTCTTTTACAATTCTACCAAGCATTTCTTGCGCATCGGCAAAAAGTTTTCTTGCTTCTTCGCCGTACTTTGCATTTTCTAAAATACGCGGATAGGCGCCTTTAAGCTCCCAAGCCCAGAAGAATGGGCTCCAGTCGATGTATTCAATGATTTCCTCAAGCGTGGAATTGATTTCAAAAACGCCGGTCTTTTCAGGAACGGCGATATCTACTTTGTGCCAATCGGTATTGTACTTTCGCTTGCGCGCATGTTCAATGCTGTGAATTTTTATCTGGGCGTTACTTTTTAACCAAGACTCGCGGATTGTGGCCGAATCTTTTTTAATTTCTTTAACAAATCGATTGCTGTCGTCGCTAAGCAGTCGAGTGCAGACACCTGCGGCCAGCGAAGCGTCAACCACGTGGAGGACCGCTCCGTCGTAATGCGGGTCAAGCTTTACAGCCGTGTGCACTTTTGAAGTGGTGGCGCCGCCGATTAATATCGGATTTCTGTATCCCTCACGTTGCAGTTCCTGCAGATTAAAAATCATTTCCTCAAGCGACGGAGTGATTAGTCCTGAAAATCCGATGATATCAACATCTTCTTCTTTGGCTTTTTTAAAAATTTTATCAAATGATACCATAACGCCCATGTCGATGACTTTGTAACCGTTACAAGCCAGCACCACTCCAACGATGTTTTTTCCGATGTCGTGGACATCGCCTTTTACGGTGGCTAAAAGAATTTTTCCCTGTGCCTTGGCTTCAACATTTGAGGTTTCGTTTTTCATGAAAGGGTCGAGATAGGCTACGGCTTTTTTCATGACTCTGGCCGACTTCACGACCTGCGGTAAAAACATTTTGCCGCTGCCGAATAATTCGCCGACGACCTTCATCGCATCCATCAGCGGGCCTTCAATGACCTTAAGCGGAGATTGATATTTGAGCCTTGCTTCTTCGGTGTCGATTTCAATAAATTGATCGATGCCTTTAACTAAAGAGTGTGTCATGCGATTTTCGAGAGTTTCGCTTCGCCAGTCCTGAACCACCGCAGGAGAGGATACTCCGTTGTTCAGTTTTTTATCCTCTTCGCTTTGCAATCGGATTTTTTCTGCCAGCTCGAGTAAAATTTCTGAAGCCTCGCTTGAGGTATTCAGAATGACATCTTCAACTTTCTGTCTGAGTTCTGGATTAATTTTTTCGTAAATTTCTAGCATTCCGGCATTTACAATACCCATATCCAGCCCGGAATGTATCGCATGGTACAGAAATACCGAATGCATCGCTTCGCGAACTTTATTATTGCCGCGAAAACTAAATGAAAGATTTGAAACACCACCGATTGTATAAGAAAGCGGGCAGAGTTTTTTGAGTTCGGCCACTGCATCGATGAAAGCTTTTCCATAAGAGTTGTGTTCTTCAATTCCGGTGGCGACGGTCAGAATATTGGTGTCAAAAATAATGTCACTGGGATCAAATTCAATTTTTTCAGTCAGCAATTTGTAGGCTCTATGGCAAATTCTTACTTTTTCTTCGAGACTTGAGGCTTGTCCTTGTTCATCGAAAGCCATGACGACGACAGCGGCTCCATATTTTTTTGCAAGACGCCCCTGATTCAGAAAGGCAGTTTCGCCCTCTTTAAGTGAAATCGAATTGATTATGGCTTTTCCCTGAATACACTTTAAGCCCTCTTCGATGATTTCCCATTTTGAGGAGTCAATCATGAACGGAATTCTTGAAATATCAGGTTCGGCAGCGAGCAGATTTAAAAAATCTCGCATC
Source organism: Pseudobdellovibrio sp. (assembly GCA_043769795.1). Classification (GTDB taxonomy): domain Bacteria; phylum Bdellovibrionota; class Bdellovibrionia; order Bdellovibrionales; family Bdellovibrionaceae; genus Pseudobdellovibrio. The sequence continues at coordinate 3,521 of JAYVIY010000332.1, forward strand.
ATTTTTTTGCCGTCGATGAGACCCTCATCGAAATTGATATCTAATACATTGGCGCCGTTTTCAACCTGCTGCCGGGCAATACGAAGCGCTTCGTTGAGTTGGCCGTTTTTTATGAATTTTGAAAAGTGCGGAGACCCGGTGATGTTCGTTCTTTCTCCAACCAGAATAAAACTTCGTTCTCCCTGCGACATCAGATTTAAGGGCTCAAGACCTGAAAGGCGCAGGCGCGGCTCGATGAGACTTGGTTTTCTTGGTGTGGCCGAACTGATTTCAGAAACGATGGCTTTAATATGTTCGGGAGTCGTGCCACAGCAACCGCCCACGATATTGAGAATTCCGTCTTTTGCGAATTTATTTAATTCGAAAGCAATGCTTTCAGGAGTTTCATCGTAGCCGGTCGGCGAAAGCGGATTCGGTAATCCTGCATTGGGATAACAACTGATAAAGCAGTCAGAAACCCTTGCCAGATCTCGCAAAAAAGGGCCCATTTCTTTTGCGCCCAGGGCGCAGTTGATGCCCACGCTGAGTGGTTTTACGTGTCGTATTGAATTCCAAAAAGCTTCGACGGTCTGACCTGAAAGAGTGCGGCCTGACGCATCAGTGATAGTTACGGAAATCATCAAAGGAAATTTTTCGCCGATTTCATCCTGAAGTTTTTCAATCGCAAAGAGCGAAGCTTTCAAATTGAGCGTGTCGAAAGTTGTTTCGGGGAGCAGGATATCCGCTCCGCCTTTGATCAGAAATTTTGCCTGATTATAATAGGAATGCACCAACTCATCAAAACTAACTGCACGAAAACCCGGATTGTTGACATCGGGTGATAACGAAGCGGTTCGATTAGTCGGGCCCAAGGCGCCAGCAACATAAACTTTTCGCGTCGGATGTTTTAGCATGAATTCATCGGCGCATTCTTTGGCTATTTTAGCGGCCGCGAAATTCAATTGATCGGCCCAATCCTGCAGACCGTAATCGAGTTGGGCTATATAAGTTGAACTGAAGGTGTTGGTCTCGATAATATCGGCGCCGGCTTCGAGATATTTTAGGTGAATCTCTTTGATGATATCTGGACGAGTCAGAACAAGCAGATCGTTGTTACCTTTGAGGTCATTGGGATGATTTTCAAAATGGTTTTTTCTGAAGTCTTCTTCTTTCAGCTTATAAAGCTGAATAACCGTACCCATGGCGCCATCAAGAAAAAGCACTTCTTTTTGCAGTCGTTGTTCGAGCTCGATCAGAACAAAATTTTTTTTCATTTAGTTCTGAAGCTTCTTTACGATGTCAAAAATTGTCGGAGCATCATTTAAAACATAAAAATGCACACTAGGAACATTGTGACTGATTAATTCTGCGGCTTGCTTGAAGGCCCAACGTTTACCGATTTCAACCACATGCTCGGGACTTTCAGTGATTTCATCAACAAGTTGATCAGGAAAATCGATATGAAAAGATCTCGGTAATGATTGCAGTTGCTTAACCGAGCGTATGACTTTCAGGCCCGGAATGATCGGTACGGTGATTCCGGCTTCACGGCACTGAGCCACATAAGAAAAATAATGTTTGTTATCGAAAAACATCTGAGTGGTGATGTACTGGGCGCCGGCTTCTACTTTGCGTTTTAGATTTTGAATGTCTAATTTCAGGCTCGCAGCCTCATAATGTTTTTCAGGGTAGCCCGCCACACCGATACAATAATTTAGCGGATGCGTGCTATCGAGGTCTTCCAGAAATTTACCGCTTTTCAGATCTGAGATCTGCGAAACAAGTTCGTGGGCATTTTGATTGAGCGTTCGCTCTTTCGGGTAATTTTTCTGAAAATTAGGGGTGTCTCCGCGAAGCGCCAGAACATTGTGAATTCCTAAAAAATTAAGTTCAATTAAGGCATCTTCAGTTTCTTCTTTAGTAAACCCCAGGCAAAGAACATGGGCCACGGTATCGATATTATAACGGTTCTGAATGATTCCGCAAATTCCCAGAGTGCCGGGGCGTTTTCTGACAATCTTGCGTTCTAAGGCGCCATCAAGACGTTCGCGGTAATAGGCAGAAGAAGAGTGTGAGGTGACATCAATCCAAGACGGTTTTAAAGGCCTGAGCATTTCAACCACATCGAGGATTTCCTGACCTGAACGGCCCCTTGATGGCGGTACAATTTCAAAGCTGAAAAGCGAGCTCTTGTTCTGAGCTTTATCGAGATGTTCTACTATGTGCATAGGTGACAACTTAGATCATAAATTTTTCTTCAGGTACAGTTAAAAAGCCGGTTTATTAACCCCAAGATAGGCCGCTGCAAGAAATATTACCAGCATAGGAATATAGAGTATCCAACCCAGTTCGCCTTTTCGTTTAATCAATGCGATTGTTAAACCGAAATAAAGCCAAATCGCAAGCTTTACATAAATCCAATTCGGTAAATCCCGGACGAGATTCAGTCGGGCAAGTAAACCGAACCCACTTAAGAGAATAAAAAATAATCCGATTCCATGAGTAATAAATGCAAACTTCTTTGCAGAACCGCCGAATTCAACTTTGACAACCTTTACTGTAAGCAGGGCGACGAGGCCCGAAAAAAGTAGAACCAATCCGGTTAAATGTAGAACTTTGTAAAACTCATAGGAGAACATAGGCTTCCTCTATTCTTCTTCGGTTAGGTTTAAATGTTTTAGAATCTTGTTTACTTGTTTTCTGATTTTCTTTATTTGGGGCATCGACACGTGGGTCTTGATGCTTTCCTTGTGGGGCTCTAATGGAAAACCGCCGTACATACCCGATTTTTCGATGTTTTGTGTGACGCCGGCACGAGCCGAAAGAATAACATTTTCGGAAATCTTTAGATGCCCGAGGACGTGAACGCCTCCGGAGGTCATCAAGTTTTTACCTATTACTGTTGAGCCCGCTACGATAAACCCAGCGCTGACTAGAGCATTTTCTCCCACCTCAACGTTGTGGGCGATGTGACAGAAGTTATCAAATTTAGAACCCTTTTTAATCCGCGTTGCGGTGAGGGTTGCCCGGTCGATGGCGCAATGAGAGCCGATTTCGCAGTCGTCTTCGATGATGACGTTGCCGATTTGCGGAATTTTGTGATGGGCAAAAGTTTTATCAGTAAAATAACCAAAACCATCAGAGCCGATGGTAACATGAGAAGAAATCAAGCATCTTTTTCCGATTTCACAGAAGTGCCCCACATAAACATGAGGATAAATAATTGTATCATCTCCAACTTTCGCGTGGGCTTCAATGACGGCGTAGGCACCAACGTGAGCGGATGCCGAAACTTGAGCCGTTGGATGTATTGTTGCGGTCGGGTGTAAGCCTGACTTTAAAAATGGCTCTTTTTGATCAAATAGAGGCAAGAGTAAACTCATGGCTTCGTGGATGCTGTTAGTGGACCAGAGCGCGATTTGAGGTGGGATCTCCTGTTTAATTTCATCGAAAACAGAATCTAAAACAACCAATGCCCTTGAGTTATTTTCTAGTGCTTTCTTAAACAAGAATTTATTAGAGGCAAAAACTAAACTTGAGGATTTAGCTGATTCGGCCGGAAGTACTTCTGTGATTTCCACAATGCCATTTTGCCTCAAAGTAAGGGCCTTTGGATTTATTGCGGTTATTTGATCAATAGATATTGATTTCATAGACTTACTGTAATGCTTAGCGAAAAAAATTACATCATTTTACTTGAGCTTCAAGCGCTGCACGATATAACTACACCAATAGAGGTTTACTTTAATGGCAAAAAAAACTGCACCCAAGAAAAAAGCGGCTCCCCCAAAATCAAAACTTTCAAAAGCAAAAGCAGCTAAGCCCGTAAAAACGGCGAAGAGCAGTCTTACAAAGTCAGCGTCTAAAGTGGTTAAAGCCATTGTTAAAGTATTAAAACCGGCACCGGTCAAACCGGTTAAGGCAGCTTTACCAGCGAAGCCAGTTAAGCAGCTAAAAATGAGTAAAGCGGCTAAACCGGCCTTAATGACAAAAAAAGGTAAAAAAACTGACGAACTTGAAGTTGAAGTTCCGGAAGTAAAGAAAACTCAGACCATTGTATCTATGATGGAAACAGAACCAAGTTCTGAGGATCCTTCAAAAGTAGAAAAAATAAGCAAAGTGAAGCCAGTTAAAATAGATCGCGGCAACGTTAACGACGAAAAAGCAAAATGGGCCGAACTTTATAAAAAATACGGGAAAGATAAGGCGCTGACCTACAAAATGACTGAGAAGTTTCCTACCCTATCGCCGCTGCAGCACAAGGTTCTTGGTTGGGGCTTTATACTAACAAACGAAAATGACCGTCTCGAAGTTTTATTTGAGAACGGTATCCGGATGTTAATCAGTAACTATAAAAACTAGTTTAATTATTTTTTATTTGATTCGATAAATGAATAACTTTATTATTTGAGGCTCATGTCAAAAGAAGATTTAGCACAATTTGATGGAAAAGTAGTGGATGCACTTGCAGGTGGGATCTACAAAGTCGAACTGGAAACAAACAAAGTGGTTATAGCTGCAAAACTTTGCGGAAAAATGCGAAGATTCAATATTCGAATAGTCGTCGGTGACCGTGTCAGTGTGGGAGTGTCTCCCTATGATCCGACTCACGGTTTAATTATGTACCGTCATAAATAAAATACTTTTTTAATTATGAGGGTATCCAAAAAAATCAGAATGAAAATTAAAAAGGATCATTAAAAATGGAACAAACTCTACAGAGTTATTTGTCTCGATTT
>JAYVIY010000333.1:0-8231 GCA_043769795.1 Pseudobdellovibrio sp.
TGGTCGCGCTTACGTTGACTCTCACTGCCTGTAAAAATGATAAATCAGAAAAACCTGAAGCCGCCTCTGTGGCTCGTTTTTTATGGTCTGAAAAGGCCATTCCTGCTGAAGCACAGATAGAAATCGTTAACCAGTTTAACGAACCTATTCAGGGTGCTAAAATTCTTATCGGAGATGCGCAAGGCTCACCTTTCAGAAATAATTTTTTAACAAGTGATACGCTGGGTAAAGCTTTTGTGCCGACGGAGTGGTCAGGCCCCGCATCGGTTACCGTCGATGCCGCAGGATATGTTCGTCAAACTCTATTGAACGTCATGCCCGGCAATCTCACATTGAAATTAAGTACGGCGTATTTGGCACAACGGGCTGAGGTTCGAGGTCAAGTAACGCAACTTCCAGTTGTGAACGGAGACAAATTAGTCGATTTTGCATTGGTTATGCCGGCTGTTGCAAAGTCTGACATGCTGAATTTTGACATCGGCGAGGTGATCAGCCCTTATAGTGACACTTTGTCTGCCGGAGGACAGAACAGCGACATTCCGAGTAATATTTCTTTACCTAAGCAGAATGAAAGTTATTTCATCAATGTGACTTTAGATAAGCCACTTTTTCGCCTGAAAATGACCAACCTTGGTCCGAAAAAATTTGTTACTACCCGAGGTCGCTTTGTTTTTAAAACCGTTGTCGGTGAATTACGAAATGGAAAAACTTTTCCTCAACTGATTAATTATTTTTCAATCTTAGGAGGAAGCATCAGATCCTCTGTTCTAACCGCGCCCCTGACAAACTTAGATATTCCGGGAAATGAAATTGAATTTAAAAACACATTGTCAGTCAATTCAGTTCCAGCTCAGGCCGATGAAATGCTGTTAGTACTGGCAACAAATGAAATTGATGGCTCGATGATTCCTACCGATGTTAAACGCGCTACAAACGGACAACCGACAAAGGTGCAATCTATAGTTGGAAAATCGGCCTATGTAGTTAGCTTTTTAAAGAAAGAATCAGAATTTATGTCGCAAGCCCCTGGTTCTGACCGGATGAGTGCTTCGTTGTTGCCATTCACAACGGGAGCTGCACAAAAAATGTTACCCCTCATTGGTAACCCGAGTATTGTTAATTCAGGTAATTACGTAATTAGCCTTCCAGCTGCTCCGAATACAGCAGGAATTAACGGGATTGCAATTTCTGCAACAATTTCTGATTTAATCGAAACTCAAGATGCCGGAAAAACGATTTTAATTCCTAATAGAAAATGGGAAATTTTAGGATTAGGATGGAAACAACAGATCAGTCTACCGCAATGGCCTCTTGATAGCACAAATGGTCGTAAGCGCGTTGAAGTTAATTACATAGGCTCAACTTCCACTGCGTTAACCAGATTAGATAATAGCCTTATAGAAAATGCGACTCACATTACACATGCTTCAACAGATTTTTAGATTATTCCTATTTTTTGTACTATCAGGTTGCGGTCTTTTTGAACCTCGACCTGAAAGTGTTGATAAAATTATTGAAAAAGCTTCACGTCAAAAAATATTTTTTGCCTCTTATGATCTGGTTTGGAAAGCCGCTCATTCGGCGATTAAATATACAATTGCCAACGAAAATCAAGATTACGGAGTAATTGAAACCGACTTTATCAAGGCGGTCGATGGCTGGTTGCCGCCTGACCAGACAAAGCCACCATTTAAAAGTGCGCGCTATAAGTTAACATTGAGTTTCGCCAAAGGAACCACTAACGGGCGAAACTCAACTCGAGTTACTATCGAGAAAAAAATTGAAATTTTCCGTGATTTTATTTCTGAAACTCAAGTTATGCAATCTGACGGACTTGAAGAACAATCAATTTTTTATCGCATTGAAAGAGAAATTGTCATAGCACAGGCCCTGAAAAAAGCGACCAGCGTTTCAGAGTGAACTAAAGCCATTTGTTTTGTTTAACAAGCGCCTGCCATTTTTCAACCACCCGCGTACCCTGTATGGTTTCACCGGTTATTTTTGAAAGTATCCTCGCGCTCATGTGGGCAATCTCTGAATCTGAGTCAAAAAGTCCCTTTATAAAAAAATCTCGATCCGAAAGGCTAGCGGCCAGTGACATTTTTTCAACAATTTGTTTGCGGATCCATAAACTACTGGTTTTATGAAAATTGTAAGCTTTGGTCATTTCACTAGCTAGTATGGTTTTATTCTCTTCACTCAGATTAGTGGAAATAATTTCTACCGCCGCCGATCTAACCACTAGTGACTTATCATAAATTAGTTTTTTTGCTTCTCTCATTGCAATCAGCGGACTGATTTTATTCAGCGCCACCAGACTTGCATTGCGCATATACCACTCTTTACTTTCCGAAAACTTTCTTATCTGTTCGAGCTTCTCCGGATGGTCTACCTGTTCAAGCTTTGCTACTTTGGCTGCTTTGATCAGAGCACTCCATCTTGAGCTCATTCCCAATTTTTCGTTTTCTGCCGAATTGATATTTGCGGAAAAATCATCCCGCGCTGCGTGAACCTGAACAACAAAAACCAAGGATAAAAACAAAAATTTCATGAAGACTCCTTTTTTCTTGTTGTCTCTTCAAAATGATCGATCATTTCTCGTTCGCTGGAAGATACTTCTTTTACATTGGAAACTTTAACCAAATTTGACTCTGGCGTTGGCTCCGATTCAATTTCAGGTTTCGGACTTTCGATTGCGGCCATAAGCTCATCTAAGGTTGCATCACTGGAATCTGATGATGCCGGTGTTTCCTTGGTAGCAAAAGCGGTTTCCACAAATTCCGACGCCGACTCTGTTGATAGATTAGTCCAATCAACTTGCGGCTCTTCAATTGTCGCCTCTGGTTGCACTTCGACTGATTCAATTTGCTCATTAACAGGCTCAGCCACAACGAGAGCGACAACTTCAGATTCCGCAATCGGAATGTCTTGAATTTCAGGATTAATTTCAGCTGCAATCAACTCGTCTTCAGGCAAAGACTCAGCATTCGGTTCCGGTTCAGCGGATAATTTTTTTCGCAAATCGGCGTTTTCTTTTCGAAGCTGTCCAATCTCAGAAATATCTTCAGCAATGATCTCATACTCAGAAAGCCGCGACTCAAGGCTACTCACCTTGTTTTTTAATTCGCTCACAAATTCGGGATCCGATTCGGTGCCAGCTACCTTCGGATCGGCGGGAGTTGGGGTTGATGCTGCTTCACCTAGGGCTTGGTTAACGTCGCTGAGAGCCTGATTCTTTTCTTTCAATTCAGTTACCAGCGTATTCGAGTCCATGAGTTGGTCTTTTAATCTTGCGTTTTCAATCAAATGCTTTTCTATTTCGGAAGTGTAGTATTGAGCCTGTTTTTCTTCAACCATCCTACGTTTTTCAAGATCGGCTTCGTCAATTGAAGTCGCTTTAATCGTTCGCTCGCTGCCCGATTCATTTTCGTTCACTAAAGTTACTTTCGGTACGAAAAAATAACGAAAGACATAAACAACTAGCAATCCAAGAATGGCCGTAAACCCGATTCTGATCATTAAGGTGTTATTGACTGCCAGCCAATTAATAAAATTATTCATCTCTCATTATTATCGCTTTTTCTTGCGACCCGTGGCAAGTATTCGCCCCTTGCAAAGCCAGTCTTGTCTAGACTTATATCGAGACCTGAACTATTTTAGAGAAATGAAACACTTCGATTTATTACTAAAACACTGCGATGCGCTTTTGTACGATACAGACCTCGGCCGATTGAAGCGCGAATTGGTGGATATTGCGGTCAAAGATCAGAAAATCGTCGAAATCTCGGGTTCATTGAACTATACCGCCGACACAATTTTAAATTTAAAAGGCCTAACAGTTTTACCAGGCGCAATCGATTCGCAGGTGCATTTTCGCGAACCGGGGTTAACTCATAAAGAAGATCTTGATACCGGAACCCAGGCGGCCATTCTTGGGGGTGTTACCAGTGTTTTTGAAATGCCAAACACCAACCCATCAACTTCAACCGTAGACGCATTCAAAGAAAAATTAAGTTTGGCTGCAAACCGGGCCAATTGCAATTATGCTTTTTTCGCCGGAGCTTCTCATGATAACACTGAGGATCTCAGAACTTTAGAAAACTTAGACCACTGTGCCGGAATAAAAGTTTTTTTGGGAGCCTCTTTCGGATCTTTGCTTGTCGACGATGATTCGGTATTTGAAAAAGTCATGAAAAACGGAGCTCGGAGACTGACGATTCACTCAGAAGATGAAGCCCGTTTGAAACTTCGTAAAAACATAGCACTTGATGCTGGTCACCCTCGCGTGCACCACCTCTGGCGCGATGAAGAAAGTGCGATGATTTCTACTAAAAAATCAGTTAGCCTCGCCAGAAAATATAATCGAAAGCTTCACTTACTTCACATTTCGTCGTCAGAAGAAATGGAGTTTCTTGCACAGAATAAAGATATTGCCACTGTCGAAATTCTACCTCAGTTTTTAACTTTTTCGGCGCCGGAGTGCTATGAACGCCTTGGAACTCTCGCTCAGCAAAACCCGCCGATTCGTGACAAAAGACATATGGAAAAGCTTTGGCAGGCCGTAACAAACGGCACCGTCGATATTATCGGTTCCGATCACGCGCCCCACACTCTAGCTGAAAAGCAACTACCTTACCCGCAATCTCCCTCTGGATTTCCCGGAGTTCAGACGTTGATACCGATCATGCTCAATCATGTTCACGAGCAACGCATCTCCATTGAAAAGTTTGTGCAATTGATAACTGAAAATCCAAGACGTATCTTTAAAGTTCGAAATAAAGGTCGTATAGAAGTGGGCTATGATGCCGATTTTACTGTGGTCGATTTGAAAAAAGAAATGACAATAACCAACAAGTGGATCGCTTCAAAATGTGCCTACACCCCATTTGATGGAATGCGCGTCACCGGCTGGCCCACACATACCATTTTGTCAGGAAAAGTCGTCATGCAAGATGATCGAATTCTGATAGCTCACTCGGGGAAAGCCATTGAATTTGATAAATAACTCCGAAAGCAATTCCGTACAGAAAAAACCGAGTGCAAAAACCAAAGCTCTTTCATTATTTTTCGGCGGCCTGCTTCCGATCATTGCGTTTACGGTTATTGAGGAAAAATATGGAATTATTGCGGGATTAATTGCTGGCATGGTTTTCGGAGTCGGCGAGATCGTCTATGAATATGCAACCGAAAGAAAGGTCAGCACAATTACCTGGATAGGAAACGGATTGATTTTGGTTTTAGGTGGAATATCTCTGGTTTCCAGCGAGGGAATCTGGTTTAAATTGCAGCCTGCGATTCTCGAATTTGGTTTTTTTATTTTCTTGCTCGGATCATGGGTGATGAAAAAACCATTCCTGCAATTAATGATTGAAAAGCAGAACCCGGAAGCTCCGGATTTCGTTAAAGCGCAATTGGGCGGCATGACATTTCGCTTAAGTTTTTTTATGTTGGCGCATTCGCTGATAGCCACTTGGGCCGCATTTTATTGGAGCACAGAAGCTTGGGTGATTCTAAAAGGCGTTGGTCTGACGGTAAGCATGGTGGTTTACATGGCCGCTGAGGTTATCTGGGCGCGGATGAAATTGAACAAACGTTGATTTTAAAAAAATGAATCATTGAAAAGCAAAAAAAAAGGATGGTCTAAACCATCCTTTTTTCGTTTTAAATAATTTCTTAAAAAATTATTGGCAACGTCGCAATTGGATTGCGTACAATAATCCAGCTGACACGTCTACTGAGTCGATACTTACGTTAGTTGCTTGCATCGCTGAGTTTGTCACAGCCAAGATGTTAGCATCAACAGTCATCATTAAGTCGCGACCAGTTGAACATGGAGTCCAGTCAACAGAAGTTGAAATCAATTCGTTTTTTAAGCTGTAGTTATCAGCACGGCCAGCAGCGAAATTTTTTCTGAAAATTGCAGGGCGAGCTTGACCAACATAAGCATAACGAGCTTCAAAAGAACCACGTCCACCTGAAGGAATCGCAGCAAAACCACGGTAGTCAAATGCGATCAAAGCAACTTGAAAACCAGGACCAACACTTACCGGAATACGTAAGTTACAAGATTTACGATCAAAGTTTGCATTCATAGCTGTGGGAGCTTGAGCAACAAAACTATCGAACAAAACTGAAAGAATAGATTGATCATCAGTTAAAGAAACTGACGCAGTTCCTGCCGGACAACCTGTACCGCCGTATGCCGGAACACCTAATCTGATTTGTGCTTGTGCAGATAATCCTAATGCTAATACCGCTACTGTTAATAATGCTTTCATCTAATTCCCCCGTTATGGTTTTTGGTTTTTTACTTTTGCATTCATTTATTGAAGGCACACCAGGGGATATAGCAAGGCGGTTGCCAAGTTTTTTAAGGCCAAAAGGACACTTCATCTATTCATTTGTTATAAAATTAAGAAAATATATCTAATTATTAAGCAGAAACCAATATAGAGAATACAATTTAATTTTTCTTATAATCTCTGCTTATGACAAAGAGTCACCACTTGGGCGCTCTTTGCATTAAGGTATTATGACAACTTCAACGAAAGATCCGGGTAATATTACAATATTTGAAGCAGCAACTTCAGTTCCGGCGGTTAATTGAACGGTACCGGCCGCTGATGGGACAATTATGCCCTCAACGAATGCAAGCATGACCAAAGGTGCAATGGCTGGTGTAGCAGTGGCAGTTACCGTATCTCCAGAAGAATTGAGCACGCCCTGAAAGTACGCGCCGGTTCCATCGACACCTGATGCGATATTAGCTAACGCCGAAGCGTTAGTTACGGCCGGATAAGTAAGTCCGATTTTTAATCCGGTCGTAGTAGCCGCAGACGTATACATGACCTGAAACTTATATTTATAAGTAACTCCTGCAGCAACCGCGAAATTTAAGGAAGTAACACTAGCTGCGGTCGTTGAACTAAATGTCTGGCTGGCGGTCACTCTTGCAAAAGTCGGAAAACCTGTGGTTGCAACCCACTGTGTTCCATTAAAGACCATCGCTTGGCCTGTTGTCGGAGCTGCCGCACTGACAGCAATGTTTCTTATCTTATTTACACTGATTGTTGAAGCGGTGCCACTCACGTCTCCCGAGAACGCCGTCGAGGGCTGTAAGGCATTAACGATCCGAGTATCATCGCCCGCAGCAACAGTGCCCGCAGCAGCACCAACATTAAGTGCGGCCGCCCCGCCTAATCCTGAAATATCGCTGCTGGCTAATGTGACAGCTCCGGTTCTTCCCGCAACAGTTGTTACCGGAAACGAAATATTCTGACACAAGAACTGACTGCTCACGCTATTCCAATACATCGTTTGCGAAGTAGTACATGAGGCCGAAGCCACATAGCCATTAAAAGCCACTGAAGTTAATGCAGCAGCAAAGCGAGAGTCATTACCTGCAGCAACGGTTCCCGCCGCTGTTCCTACATTAAGTACAGCCGCTCCGCCAAGCCCAGAAATATCACTGCTTGCCAGAGTAATCGCACCGGTTCTACCCGCCACACTTGAAACTGGCGCCGTCGGATTCATAACCGGAACATATTGAGTTCCATTGAACTGCAAAACATTTCCTGCAACTGGCGCCGTGCCACTTACTGCAACACCTCTTATTTTATTTACGCTGACTGTTGAAGACGTACCGCTCACATCTCCCGAAAGAACCGACGAAGTCTGAACTGCATTAACGATTCTAGAATCGTCTCCTGCCGCAACTGTTCCTGCAGTTGTTCCAACGTTAAGCGAAGACGCTCCACCTAAACCTGAGATATCGCTGCTCGCTAAAGTAATGACACCCGTTCGGCCTGCAACACTTGTGACTGGTGCAGTGGGTAAAGCAGTTGGAACGTATTGAGTGCCGTTATATTGTAAAACATTTCCCGAAGTCGGTGCCGACGCACTCACCGCTACTCCGCGAATTTTATTTACGCTCACTGTTGAAGTGGTACCGCTCACATCTCCTGAAAGAACCGATGAAGTTTGAACTGCATTAACGATTCTAGTATCGTCTCCTGCTGCAATCGTTCCTGCAGATGTGCCGATATTTAATGAAGCCGCATTTCCTAAACCTGAAATATCACTACTCGCTAAAGTAATTACACCGGTTCGACCCGCTACACTTGTAACAGGCGCAGTTGGTAGAGCAGTTGGAACATATTGTGTACCATTATATTGTAAAACATTTCCCGATGCAGGTGCTGATGCGCTCACCGCTACACCACGGATCTTAA